>JAAFHI010001069.1 GCA_013298335.1 Actinomycetota bacterium | reverse complement strand
CGTGACCGCCTCGCCGTCGGGGGTCGTGACGCTCGATTTCGACGGTCGGATTTCAATGGCGAACCCGAGCGCGACGCGGCTGCTCGGCCTTTCGAATGAAGAACTTATCGGCAGACTCCCGGCTGACCCCGACGCGCCCCTGCTGCGCGCCCTCGATGAACTCGCGGTCGGCGAGAGTCGCGTCGTGTCGCTCGCCGGACGCCGCCGGGTCAAGTGCCGACGTTCGCAATTTCTCGACCGGGGTTTTGAACGGCACTTTTTTCTCATCGAGGAACTGACCGAGGAACTCCGCCAGTCGGAGAAAGCGGCCTACGAAAAGATCATCCGGCTGATGTCGCACGAGGTGAACAACACGGTCGGCGCATCGAATTCCCTGCTCCATTCCTGCCTGCACTACGCCGGACACATCCCGCCCGACGACCGCGCCGACTTCGAGAACGCGCTTCAGGTGGTGATTTCCCGGACCAGCCAGCTCAATGCCTTTATGCGGAGCTTTTCGGACGTCGTCCGGTTGCCGAATCCGAATCGCCAGCCGTGCGACGTGGCCGGGATGCTGCGTGACATCGTTTCGCTGATGAAGCCAACGAGCGCGGAAAAGAACATCGACTGGCGGTGGGAGATCGCCGGACCGGTCCCGGCGGTTTCGCTGGATGAGGTTCAAATGGAACAGGTTTTCGTCAACATCCTGAAAAACGCGGTGGAGGCCATCGCGGACGGCGGCGCGGTCACGATCCGCCTCGGCGTGGACGCCGGTCGCCCGTTCGTGGTCGTGGAAGATACCGGCGAGGGATTTTCGGAAGAGACGCGGGCGCATCTGTTCACGCCGTTTTTCAGCACCAAGGAAAATGGTCAGGGCATCGGACTGACGCTGATCCAGGAAATTCTCGACCGCCACGGATTCGATTTCTCGCTCGACGGCGGGAAAACCACCCGATTCACCATCTGGTTCACTTCCGTCACCCCGACCGGCGGACAAAGGTGATATGTAAAGAAAAAGGAAGAAACCACGATGGGTCACCGTCCTACACAAGAGCGCTCCGATTCAGTCCACCCCCTTGTTGAAAGTTCCAATGTTCCGACTTCCTCCGTGCCTGTCTCTCGATGACCAACCGTAACCTGAGCGCGCACCACGCGGAGGCGGAACTGGTCAAGGCGGCATGTCAGGGGGACGAACAGGCGCAGCGGACCATTTTCGAACGATTTCGGGACCGGGTCTATTCCATCGCCCTCTACTCGCTCGGCGAGGGGGGCATGCCGGAAGACGTGCTTCAGGGCGTTTTCATCAAGGTCTTTCAGGCGCTTCCGACGTTTCGCTTCGAATCGGAACTCGGAACGTGGATTTACCGGATCGCCATCAATGAATGCCACGATCACCGGCGGCGGTCGAAGATGAATCTGGTGGGGCTCGAATCCATCATCGGCAGCGACGCGGAGATTGACGGCGCGCCGACGCCCGATCAGAAGCAGGTCGAACGCGAGCGCCAGGTGAAGGTTCGAAAAGCCATCTTCAAGATGTCGCCGAAACTGCGGGATGTGCTGATTTTGCGGTATGTCGAAGAGTTGTCGTACGAGGAAATCGCCGTGGTGATGCAGCTTTCGCCCGGAACCGTGGCGTCCCGGCTGAACCGGGCGCTCCTCGATCTCGAACGGCGGCTCAAATCATTGAAATCCGAAGTCTGAATTGAGTTTTCAAAACCGTAAACTTCAATTTCGGCAAGGAATTCCGGTCATGACGGTCAACCTGGAAACAGGTGTGTGGAGGTTTTATGGGATGCTGGCGCTTTGATATCCGGCGTTTATTGTTCAAGTACGTGGATGAAACCCTGCCGTTTGCCGCGATTGAAAAAACCGAACGGCACCTGCAAGGCTGCCCGACCTGTCGGGAACTGGTCAACCGGCTGCAATCCGCGCTGACGGCCCTCGACGGCATTCCGACCGTCTCGCCGCCGGACGACCACTGGGCGGCCATCCGGCGGGGCATCCGGGAATCCGCGCCGCACACGGCGGCGTTGCCGATGCGTCCGTTTTTTGGCCGGTATCAGTTCGCCGCGGTCGGCG
>JAAFHI010000325.1 GCA_013298335.1 Actinomycetota bacterium | reverse complement strand
CAAGCGAGATTGATATTCGAGAGCGCGATTCGCCCGTTCAAGCCGGTGACGGATTTCGAAGCATCCGGCTGGCGGCTCCCCTGAACCAGCACGCCAGAACACCCCCAGACTCCGGCTCGGGCACAGGTCCATCGCTTGAGCAACGGCGTCGTCCGGTGGTTGTATGATCGGCACCTACTTACTCCACTACAAGCTGCTCAAAAAAGTCGGCGAAGGCGGTCAGGGCGAAGTCTTCCAGGCGGAAGACACCCGCCTGCGACGCATCGTCGCCGTCAAGATTCTGCCCGCCGAACTCGTCGCCGACGACAAGACGCGCAAGCGTTTCCTGCGCGAGGCGCAACTTGCCTCCGCGCTCGATCACCCCAATATCTGCACCATTTACGAGATCAACGAGGATCGCGGACTGCACTTCATCGTGATGCAGTTCCTTGAAGGCAAGCGCCTGAAACAGATGGTGCGGGGTCGCGCGCTCGAACTCGAAAGCGCGCTCTCGATTGCCGTCCAGCTTGCCGACGCCCTCGCGGCGGCCCATGAGCGCGGGGTCATCCATCGCGACGTGAAGGCTACCAACGTCATCGTCAACGAGCGCGGACAGGCGAAAATTCTCGATTTCGGTCTCGCCAAGGCAACCACCAACACCATCGGCGACCACTCGGTGATGGAACTCACGCAGGCGGGCGTCCCGTTCGGGACCGCGGGCTACATGTCGCCCGAACAGGCGCGCGGCGGCACCATCGACGCCCGCTCCGATGTGTTCTCGCTCGGCGTCCTGATCTATGAAATGGTCGCGGGGAAACTTCCCTTCCAGGGAAAAAGCAGCGTGGACGTCATGCACGCGGTCATCCACGACCCGCTGCCGCCGCTGTCGCATTCCAATCCGGCCCTGCCCGAACGCCTTCAGGTCATGCTCGACAAGGCAACCGCCAAGAACGTCAGTTCGCGCTACCAGACCATGCGCGACTTCCAGGCGGAACTGAAACAGATGCTGCGCGCCGTGCAGATGCAGGGCGGCCAGCCGCTGACCGACGACTCGATGCTGCCGATGGTCGCGCCGCGCCATGAAAAGGGCTGGCTCGCGGGCGGCATGGTCGGCAAACTGCTCAACCGCTTCCGGTCGTCTTCCGAAAAGAGCCCAGCCATGTCGGGCCGCAACGAACCGCCGGCCTCGTCGCAACCGCAGGGCGTGTCGGTCCCGCCGCCGCCCGCGCCCGATCCGGAACCGCTCGCGCCCGAACCCCGCGACCCCTCCGGGTCGTCCGGCGAATCGCTCGAAAGAGGCACCGCGTTCCGTGACTCCGCGCCGAGTTCCTGGCGCACTTCCGAGAAACGCGCGGTCGCGATTCTGCCCTTCAAGAACCTGAGCGGCGACCCGCTGACCGATTTCTACAGTTTTTCGCTCGCCGACAGCGTCATCACGGAACTGGCGGTGCTGAAATCCATCGTCGTCCGCCCGTCGAGCTACATGGCGAAATATCAGGGTCGCGACGTGGACCCGCAGCAGGTCGGCGACGAACTCAAGGTCGACGCGGTTCTTCTGAGCGCCTTCATCAAATCGGGCAACCGCTTCCGGGTGACGCCGCAACTGGTGGACGTCCACAACGGCGAAATCCTCTGGAGCGACAAGATCGACATCGATTCGCACGACATCATCACGCTTCAGGACACCATCGCCCAGAAGATCGTCGAGGAACTGCGCGTCCGCATCTCGCCGCACGAAGCCGAACGCATCAACCGTCCGACCACCCGCAACGCCGAGGCGTTCGAGTATTACCTGCGTGGCCGCAACCAGTTGCACCGGTTCCGCCAGACGATGATGAAGGACGACTTCAGCGCGGCGACCGAAATGTTCGAAAACGCCCTTCGGTGCGACGCGAACTTCGCGCTCGCCCACTCCGGCATCGGGCTGTGCTACGTCGAATACGTGCTGAAAGGCATCGGCGGGTCGCTCTACTTCGAACGCGCCGCCGAACGCTTCAAGCAGGCGCTCGCGCTCGACGACACCCTCGTCGAACCGCAGACCAACATGGTCTATGTCTACCTGCTCAAGGGCGAAAAACAGCTTGCCCGCGAACAGGTGCGCCGGATTCTGGCCGCCGCGCCCAACGACGCCGCCGTCCACAACACCGCCGCCTACGTCCACCGATGGGACGGTCTCTACGACGCGGCGATGGCGGAATACAGCGCCTGCCTGCGGCTCGACCCGACCGACATCGTCCGCACCGCCTACAACCGGGCGCGTATCTTCATGTATCAGCAGCGCTACACCGAAGGTCATGAACAACTCGAAGGCGCGCTGCTGGTCGAGCCGGACCATCCGTTCGCGACCATGGTTCTCGGGCAAATCCAGTATTACCAAGGGGATGTGGACCTGGCGGCGGAAACCTTCAAGGGCATGCTCGACCGGAATCCCGACCTCCACGGCTTCCGTCCCAATTACGGCCTCTGTTTTGTCGCCAAGGGACAGCCCGACCGTGCCCGCGGCCTCATCAACGACGCGGTCCGCGACATCGCCAATGCCGACGGCGACGCCGCCTACTGGCTGGCGACGCTCTATGCCGCGCTCGGCGTCGAAGGCGACGCGCTCTACTGGCTCGAACGCGCCATCGCGCTCGGCAACGAAAACTACCCGTGGTTTTCGGTCAATCCCGACTGGGCCCGCCTGCGGAGCAATCCCGACTTCCACGCCCTCCTCGAACCCGTCCGGCAGGGTTGGGAGCGGCTCTGCGGCATGAGCGTCGCGCCGTAATTTTCCGGGCCGACCTTTCAACGCCCGCGTCCGCAATGAGTAGCGGATCGGGAAGCACCTTTTCATGCGCCTTCCCGCGGTTCCCGAACGCTTCCGCCACCTTCCCTTCGGCTTTCTCGGCTTCCTGCTCGCCGTCGTCGTTTTCAAACTCTGGCTCGTTTCGGGCCAGACGGTACAGGCAATTCCCGCCGCCGGTCACGACGATTTTCTCTTCATCGACAACGCCCAAAACCTCGCCGCGGGCCGCTGGCTCGGCTTCTACACCAACACCCGTCTCATCAAGGGCGCGGGGTATCCGCTCTGGCTGGCGGTCAATTCCTGGTTTCACGCGCCGGTGCTGCTGACCCAGCACATCCTCTATCTGCTGGCCTGCGGGGCGGTGACGGCGGCCCTCGCGCACCACGTCGAACGCCGCTGGCTCCGGGCGGGAATCTTTCTGGTTCTCGCGCTCAATCCGGCGACCTGCACGCAACAGCTCACCCGGACGATGCGCGAAGGCATCTACCCCGCGCTCACCCTGCTCGTCGCCGCCTGCATCATCGGTTCCGTCGGCCCGAACCTGAAACGTGGCTGGCTGATCGGACTCGGACTGTCGCTGGCCTGGTTCCGGCACACCCGCGAGGAATGGAACTGGATGCTGCCGCTGATTGCGATCGCAACCCCGATTTTCCTGCTCCGGGTCATTCCCCTGCCCAAAACGGAACGCCGCCACCGCCTCGCCTGGGGCCTCGCCCCGGTCGCCATCGTGGTCGCCGCCGCGCTCGCCATCGGTTCGCTCAATCAGATCAGGTACGGATTTTTTGGAAACACCGAATTCACCGACGGATCCTTACCCAGAGCCCTGTCAGCGCTATATCGAATCAGTCCCGCAACATGGCACCCCTACGTCGCGGTCCCGCGCGAAACCCGCGCCCGCCTCTACGAAGTCAGTCCGGCGTTCGCGGAACTTCGCTTCTACTTCGACGGCGAGGGCGCCGTGCCGTGGGTCAGCGCCTCGGCGACGGCCGGACTCCCCGGCCTGCCCGAAGGCGAAATGGCCTACGGATGGTTTCAATGGGCCATTCGCGACGCGGTTCACGCGGCGGGCTACGATACCGCGCCGAAGGCTCAGGCGTACTACACCCGGCTGGCCGGGGAAATCGAAACGGCCTGCGCCGACGGACGGTTGAAATCCACGACGCGGCAATTTTCGACCCTGCCCCCCTGGCACGGCGAACTGCGCCAGCCGTTGGCCGCCGCGTTTCGAAAAGGCCTCGCCGACACGGCGCGATTCGCCGACATGTCCTTTGAATCCCAGCCGAGCCAGCAGCCGGACCTGACCGACCGGCTCGCCCTCATCGCCCGCGTCACCCATTCACCCCTCGCGCCCGCCGCGCCGCCCGGCACGATTCCGCCGACCAACGCCGCCGACCCGCGCGTAAAAACGATGACCGGCATCCACGCCGCCTATGCCCTGTTGGTGCCGTTCCTACTCGGCGCGGCGGCGCTCATCTGGGTTTTGCGGCTGATGTACTACGTCAGGGAACGCCAACTGACGGCGATCTGGGTCATCGCGGGGGGCGTGGCGCTCGCCACCGTGACCCGCATCCTGCTGCTCGCCTTCCTCCACGTATCGGCGTTCTGGACGCTCGATCCGCTCTACCTGTCGGCGGCCTACCCGATGGCGCTGCTCTTCGCCGGACTCACGCTGGCCGATTTGGGTCACGAATAGCCGTCCTCGCCCGCGTCCCGGTTTTCACTCAGTCAATTTTGATCCTGACGGTTTCGCCGAGGTATTTCGGCTGGGTATTCAGCAGGTACACGTCGAGAACGGCCTTGAACCGCGCGCCGTATTCGCGGAACCGCGTCCTGGGCGTCACCGAAAACGGAACGTCCTTGCCCGAGAACGCAACGGCGTCGATGCCGTACCGCTGGCAGAGAAACAGCGCGCGGTAGGCGTGAAACTCGTCGGTCACGACCGTGATCTTCCGCTGGCCGAAAATTTCGCGCGCCCGAACGACCGAATCGAGCGTCCGCAACCCGGCGTAATCGAGCGTCATGGCCGTTTCCGGGATGCCGAGTTCCATCAGCCATCGCTTCATATCGGACGGCTCGTCGTAGCCGCGGTACTGGTTCGAGCCGCTCAACAGCAGATGCCGGACCTTGCCGTCGCGAAACAGTTGGGCCGCGGCCTCCATCCGGTTCTGAAAATGGGGGTTGATCGCCCCGTAACGGTTGTATTTCGACGTACCGAGCACCAGCGCGACATCGTTGGTCGGCAGGGGCGGTTCATCCTTGAAGAGAAACGGCGCGCCGGCGTTCAAAACCCAGAGGTTCGTCACCAGCACGAAGAGAACCGGTGAAATGACGACGGTGGCGAGGATAACCCACCAGCGTTTCTTGCCGAGTTTTTCAAAAATCCAACGCACGATTGATACCAATGGGGGATGGGGG
>JAAFHI010001056.1 GCA_013298335.1 Actinomycetota bacterium | reverse complement strand
GCGCGACATTTCGAATCCCGAACACCGGAAGTTCATCTCCGAAATCTGGGACATTCCCGAACCGGAACTGCCGGGGCCGGGCGTGGACGCTTACGAGCTGTTCCGCAAAATCGACCGGGGCGAAATCCGCGGACTGCTGTCGCTCTGTTTCAACCCGAAAGTTTCGCTGCCGGACAATGCCTTCGTGACGCGGGCGCTCGACAAACTCGATTTCTACGTTGCCATCGACTTTTTTCTGAACGAATCGGCGCACCACGCCGACATCGTTCTGCCCGGTTCGCTTCATGAAGAGGATGAAGGCGTGGTGACGCAGGTCGAAGGCCGCGTCATCAAGATCAATAAAGCCGTCGAATGTCCCGGCGAGGCGAAACAGGACTGGAGAATCATCCAGGACCTCGCCCGCGCCCTCGGACGCGAGAAAGGATTCACCTTTGCCGGTCCGAGGGAGATCTTCGATGAACTGCGGCGGGCCTCGAAGGGCGGCATTGCCGACTATTCGGGCATTACCTACGAAAAAATCGAGGAAAACCACGGCATCTTCTGGCCCTGCCCATCCGACGACCATCCCGGCACGCCGCGCCTGTTTGAAAAAGGGACGTGGAATCCGATCGCGAAGGGCGCGGGGCCGTTCTACTTCCCGGACGGCAGGGCACGGTTCAACGTCGCACCCTACGCGCCGCCGACCGAGGACACGGACGCCGAATTTCCGGTCATCCTCACCACCGGCCGCGTCATCAGCCATTTTCTTTCGGGCACCCAGACGCGCCGAATCGGGCCGCTCGTCACCCAGTACCCCGAGCCGCTGGTCGAGATGCACCCGAAAATGGCTGCGAGGCTCGGTATTTCAAATGCAGACTGGACGGTCGTCGAATCCCGGCGCGGGAAAATGGTCGTCCGGGCGCACGTCGTCACCACCATTCGCCCGGACACGGTGTTCATCCCCTACCACTGGCCCGGCAACCGGAGTGTGAATCAACTGACCATTGCCGCGCAGGACCCGATTTCGAAGATTCCCGAGTACAAGGTCTGTGCCGTCCGGCTGCGCCGGGCGGAAACCGCTGAATGTCCCACCACGGAGGCGTAAGGCATGCCGGTTCCGGCTGAAAATCAGTTTTTTATCGACCCGTCGCGCTGCATCGGCTGCCAGGCGTGCGTGCAGGCCTGCACCGAATGCGACACGCACAAGGGCCAGTCGATGATTCACCTCGAATACATCGACCGAGCGGTGTCGGTGCAGACCGCGCCCATCGTCTGCATGCACTGCGAGTCCCCGACCTGCGCGGAAGTCTGTCCGGCGGACGCCATCAAGCGCACCGAGGACGGCGTGGTCCAGACCGCCCGCAAGCCGCGCTGCATCGCCTGCAACAACTGCGTGCTGGCCTGCCCGTTCGGCGTCCCGAACATGCGTTCCGACCTCAATCTGATGATGAAGTGCGACATGTGCTACGACCGGACCTCGGTCGGGCGCAAGCCGATGTGCGCCACCGTCTGCCCGAGTCAGGCGCTGTTTTTCGGGACGCACGAGGAACTCGCCGCCGCGCGTCCGCGCTCGCTCCCCGTCAACGAGTTCAAATTCGGCAACCAGATCATCCGGACGAAGGTTTCGATGCTCATGCCGCTGGCCGCGCCGGTCGAGCGGGTCAATGTGACCGGGGCCGTTCCCGAACCCGCCACGCCAACCGGTTTCGATTTGATGATGGATGGGCTGTTCGACGAGGAAGAAATGGAGGTCGCCCATGAAAGCTGACCCGGATCAGATGACGGTTGCGCCCGATGGACGTCCGATGGCGGATCAACCAGCGTGGCGACAGGATTTCCCGATTGACTGGCCGCAGGACCACTACGTCGCGCGGCGTGAATTCACCCGGTTTCTGGCGCTCATCAGCCTGTCGTTCGTGGTCGGCCAGTTCTGGATTCTGGCCTTGAACTTTCTCCGAAAGCGGAAAGGCGCGCCGCCGCTCGTGAAAATCGTCGCGGCTGCCGACCTGCCGATCGGCGGCGTGTTCAAGTTCTTCTACCCCGACGCGAGTGAACCCTGCCTGCTGATCCGGCTCGATGAAGCCCGTTACGTTGCCTTCAACCAGAAATGCACGCATCTCTC
>JAAFHI010000733.1 GCA_013298335.1 Actinomycetota bacterium | reverse complement strand
AATTGGTGAGCGCGATAGTGCCGCTCACTGCGCCCGCCACCACCGGAGCCGCTTCGACCGGCGGGGTCACCGGCAGCCCCGGCAGGAGGGCGACGACCAGCGCGAGCACGAAACCGATTGCCCACGGCCTAAGGTTTGGATTTGGCGCATCGGAAGCCGATATCATATTGGGAATTCTCCGGGAGATCGCTCAACCGGGCCGCCACGCGGACCTGATTAAGTTCGTTGAACCATGATCCGCCCCGCAAAACGCGGGTCTTGCCGCTGGTCTGGTTGACGGGGCCGGTCGGATTGCGCTCGACGGAGGTCCGGTAATACTCCGGGTCGTACCAGTCGGCGCACCACTCGGTGACGTTTCCGCTCACGTCATAGAGGCCGTAGCCGTTCGCGGAATAACTGCGGACCTTGGCCGTCGGAATCGTGTTATCGGAACGGGCCACCTTGTTCATGCCGAAATTGGCCTTCCCCGAAGGATCGACGGTGTCGGGCCAGGGAAAACGGTCGGTCATGCCGCCCCGCGCGGCGTATTCCCACTCGGCCTCGGTCGGCAGCCGCTTGCCCGCCCAGCCGGCATAGGCCCGGGCATCATTCCAACTGATGCAGACCACGGGGTGATCGGCGCGTTCCGGGGTGGCGTACTTGCGCCAGGTTTCCTCCGACGGCGGCATGCCGTTGTGGGTCTTCTCCGCGTCGGTCTGATACCGGGTCTCGTCGATGAACTTTGAAAACTGGGCGTTGGTGACTTCGACTTCATCCAGCGCGAAGGTATCCACATAGACCCAGTGAACCGGCTTTTCGGGGTCCTGCTCCTGACTTCCCATCTGGAACCAGCCGCCCTGAATCACGACCATTCCCGGCAGACTCGGATCGGCCTTCTGGCTGCCTGCGGGGGCCGGGGCCTTCGCTTCCTTCGGAGCGGTCGGTTTCGTCGGCGTGAGTGACCCGCCGACGCCGAACTGCTTCAGGGCGAAAAAACCGCCGCCGCCAAGCAATGCCACGCCGAGAAGGCCCGCCGCCGCCCACTTCAGGCCGCCCGGTTTGGATACCGGCTGGACAGTAACGGTCGGCGGCACCTGCGCCGTGATCTGCCCCGAGAGCGTGGCCGAGGCGGGTTTGCTGACCGTGACCGCCCGCGGAGATTCATCGGTCGGTTTGGCCCGCAGTTCGACCGTCTGGGTCTCGTTCGGCTCTTCCGCCTTGGTGCCGCCACCGCCGGAACCGACGCCGAGCGCGGTGTCGAGCCGCCCGGACATCATCTGGAGCGTGCCCGGCTCGTTGTATTTCGTCGCGTCCGAATTGGAAATCGAGAACGGGGCGAGGGTCGCCGAGGATTCCGAGTAGGAATACCCGAGGGTGTCCGCCCAGGCCGCCTTGTAGGCGTCGGCGAACGCGCCCGCCGTCGCATACCGCGATTCGGGGTTCTTCGAGAGGCACTTCGCGACGACGATTTCGACCGACGCCGGGATGCTGTCGTCAATCGTCCGCAGGGGCGGCGGCGCGTCGCTGATCTGCTTGACGAGCAGCCCGGTCAGCGTCGAGGAAATGAACGGCAGCCGTCCGGTGAGCATTTCGAACGCCACCACGCCCAGACTGTAGACGTCGGCGCGCCGGTCGATGATTTCGTCGCCCCGGCACTGTTCGGGCGACATGTATTGCGCCGTGCCGAGAATCGTTCCCGCGCCGGTCAGTTGCGACTCGACGTTGGCGTTCATCTTCGCGATGCCGAAATCGAGCATCTTGACCGTCAGCCGACCCTGCTCGTTGGTCTTGAGCATGATGTTGTCGGGCTTGATATCGCGGTGGATGATGCCGTTGTCGTTGGCGGCGTCGATGGCCCAGCAGGCCTGTTCGAGAATCGTCACCGACCGCATCGGGGCGATTTTCTTTTCGTGGGTAATCAGTTTCTTGAGGCTGACGCCCTGCACGTACTCCATCACCAGATAGAGCATTTCACCGAATTTGCCGAAATCGGTGACCTTGATGGCGTTCGGGTGGTCAATCACCGCCGCCGCGCGCGCCTCGCGCAGGAACCGCTCGCTGATCGAGGGGTCCATGCCGATGCCGGGCAGAATGATTTTCAGGGCGACGATATTCCCGATGAAGATGTGCTTGGCGCTGAACACCGCGCCCATGCCGCCGAAACCGATCAGCCCCTCGACCTGATATTTGCCGTCAACGGTCGATCCGATCAGGTTTTGATAACCGCTCGACCCGTCCGGCGGGGGAGTCGCCGCCGCGTCCTGCAACGTAAGGTCTTGGGGATTCTGTCCGGACATGCGCTCACACGGGGAGGCCGCGGTCCCCCCCCCGCGTTTACGCCGGGAGGAAGGTCGGCTCAGTGCCAAAATGACTCGGTAAAAAGTTCCGGGATGATATAGGCATCGTTTCGCAAGGGTCAATGTTTCCTTGGATTTGATTCGAACCGGAGTACGCCCGCGCGCTCCGGTTCGGATTCAGTTTGGTCAGAAAACATACCCAAAGGCGAAGTTGTAGTGATTGCCGTGCTGCGGAGGCCCGAACGTGATGCCGGTTTCCATCCGGCGGTATTCGAACGACGTGATGAAATTCGACCGGAAACGGTAAATCACGTTCACCGTGGCGGTGCGGTTGAAGGTGAACGACCCGCCGCCGGTGAAGGTGGTTCCGACGAGGTCCTGATTGTAGGGATCGTCGATGCCGAAGGCCGCGTTGAAGGTCAGGTTCGACCGCGGACGCCACTGGAGTTGCGCCCAGCCGCCGCGCGTCCGGATGCCGATCAGCCGCGGCCCGACGCCGGGCGTCACGAATCCCTGCCCGATGCCGCCGCCGAGTCCGCCGACGGCCCGGCCCCAGAACCCTTCTCCGCTCAGGGTGAACCGGCTGCCGAGCGGGACCACGAGGTCGCCCGCGACGGCGACCGAATTGATGGTCGCGCCCGGCGCGGCGAGCGCCCGTCCGTAATGCACGCCGACGCCAATCTGGAACGGCGGATTTTCCGGCACGCCGTAACCGGGGGTCGCTTCGGCA
>JAAFHI010000446.1 GCA_013298335.1 Actinomycetota bacterium | reverse complement strand
GATTCGTTTGAAGATGCGATGTGGCTGACGGTGAGCGGCTTCGGCGACCGCGACACGACCTGCGCCATCGTCGGCGGCATCGTCGCTCTGTCGGTTGGGCCGGAAAGTATACCGGTTGAATGGGTTACGCGACGGGAACGACTACCCCGCTGGTGTGAAGCGGAAATGAAATAGCCACGGATTACACGAATGACACAGATTCTTCAGCTTTTCCGAATCCGTGTAATCTGTGTAATCCGTGGCTATAAAACTTCCACGGCGCTTTTTACTGCCCGTCGTCGAAGAACGTCTTCAACTTCCGGCTGCGCGACGGATGCCGAAGTTTCCGCAGCGCCTTCGCCTCGATCTGGCGGATGCGCTCGCGGGTGACCGAGAAGTGACGGCCCACTTCCTCGAGCGTCCGCTCCTGCCCGTCGCCGTCGAGACCGAAACGCATCTTGAGAATCTGCGCCTCGCGGGGCGTAAGCGTGTTGAGCACTTCCAGCGTGGCCTCGCGCAGTCCCTTACCGACGATCATTTCCGCCGGATTGAGGCTGTTGCGGTCCTCGATGAAGCTGCCGAGGTTCGATTCGCCGTCATCGCCGATGGGCGTTTCGAGCGAGATCGGCTCCTGGGCGATCTTGAGCGCCTGCCGGACCTTCACGACCGGCAAATCGGTCCGCTGGGCGAGTTCCTCGTGCGTGGGTTCGCGCCCGAGTTCCTGCACCATCAGCCGGGCCGTCCGGACGATCTTGTTGATGGTTTCAACCATGTGAACCGGCACGCGGATGGTGCGCCCCTGATCCGCGATGGCGCGGGTCACGGCCTGACGAATCCACCACGTCGCGTAGGTCGAGAACTTGTACCCGCGGCGGTAGTCAAACTTCTCGACCGCGCGCATCAGGCCGATATTCCCTTCCTGAATCAGATCCGAGAACTGCAATCCGCGCGAACGGTTGATGTAGTTCTTCGCAATCGAGACCACCAGCCGAAGGTTGGCTTCGATCATTTCGCGGCGGGCCTTTTCGGCTTCGGCCTCGGCGGAAATGATGTTCTTGAGCGAACGCTTGATTTCCACGCTCGACTGAAGATAGCGGACCTCGATTTCGCCGAGGGCCTTCTTCGCCGTCCGGATCGTCTTCTTGACCTCGTTTTCATCCACCCGGCGACGGGCCGTGAGCGACTTTTCGGCGCGGGTGATGCGCTCCTCGTTTTCGAACAGCGACCGCACCACTTTCTGGATGCGGTTGGTGAATTCGCGGCGCATCTGGGTCGAGAAAAGAATGACCCGGATCTGCCGTGACAGTTCGACGCGCTGACGCAGAATCTTGCGGACCATCTTGTTGGTCTTGCGCGCGCCCTTCGGCTCCTCCGCCACCTTGGCGACTTCCTTGCGGATGTGCGCGAGCATCTTGGAAACCAACTGGAACTTCTCGATGGTTTCCGCGAGGTAACGCTCCTCGTTTTCAAGCGTGATGTCCTCGGCGTCGGAATCGGACGTGTCGATGACCGCCCGGATACCGAGTTTGCGCTCGGCAAGACGCTGGGCGAGGTCTTCCATCGCTTCGGCCACGATGAGCGACCGCGAATGAGCTTTGTGGAGACGACGCCGTCCGCGTTCGATGCGCTTGGCAATGGCGACTTCATCCTCGCGGGTAAGCAGCGCCACGTTGCTCATTTCGCGAAGGTAAAGGGTCATCGCGTCGAGCGAACGATCGCTTTCCGACGCCGACAGATCGGGTTGCGGAGCGGCGGCGGCTTCCGTGCCCTCCTCGGACGACTCCTCGCTCTCTTCGGTTTCCTCGGGTTCGACTTCCCATACGAAGTCATCTTCCTCCGAAGCGGCGGAGTCAATTTCGGCGAGGAATTTTTCCAGGTCGAGGCTTGGAATTCCGTCTCCGGCGGTTGGGTCGGTTTCACCGTCAATCAAATTATCTTTCAAGTCTGTTCTCATATTGGGTAACAATGCGCCTTGCGCTTACTTCGCGCGGAAACGGGTGCGGGGGCTTTTCCAAAGTACGGCTCCAACTCTTCCCTTACAAGTTCTTCTCTCGCATCCCTTTAATTCTGAAAGCAAACAGCCCATCTTCGGGCCTGAGCACATGGATTTCAGTGTGCTGTAAAACAAAAACGGTTATTCTAAAAAGAAATTTCGATTCGTCCACCTTTATTTCTCCAAAAACGGTAAGACGCCGCGTTTCAGCCACGGGTTTCCCCTTTTTCCGGCTCGGACGCGTGAAAAAGTCTCCTTTCCATGAATTCAACGCTTGTTGTCGCCACCCACAACCAGGGGAAAGCCCGTGAGTTCCAGTCGCTGCTGTCGGGATTGCCCCTGAAGGTCGTCGGCTTGGACGCCTTCCCGCCCGCGCCGGTTCCCGAAGAAACGGGAATGACCTTCGCCGAAAATGCGCTGCTCAAGGCCCGCGATGCCTTCGCGACGACCGGTTGCCGCGCCGTCGCCGACGATTCGGGCCTCGCCGTGGATGCTCTCGACGGTGCCCCCGGTGTCTATTCGGCGCGTTATGCCGGCGAGTCTGCCAACGATGCCGCCAACCTCGCCAGGTTACTCGACCAACTGCGCGATACCGAAAAACGCACCGCCCGGTTTGTGTGCGTGCTCGCGCTCGTCGGCCCCGAAGGAGAAACGACCTTTACGGGAACATGCGAAGGAATGTTGCTGAATGCGCCGCGCGGAACCAGCGGATTCGGCTACGACCCGATTTTCGTCCCGCTCGGTCACGACCGGACCTTCGCGGAAATGACCGCCGGGGAAAAAGCCGCGCTCAGTCATCGCGGCCACGCGGTACGACAATTGCTTTCCTTTCTTGAAACGACCGGCGCGACGTAAAAAAGCAACTTGGCGGAACGCCTGTCGTTCGGTAATTTCAAACCGGACGAGTTTCGGGAAAGGACAAAAAGAACATGACCGAATCCGAAAACACCACGCAAAGCCTCAATTCAAACGACTACCGGACGAATGCCGACCTCAAGGCGGTTCTCCGGGAAGTCTTTGAAAGCGTCATCGCCGAACGCATCGAGCCACGCTTCGTCGCCATTGAGCAACGGCTCGACAAGATCGAACAACGGCTCGATGCACTCGAACGAGTCTTCATCAAACTTGAACGTCGCTTCAGCCACCATCAGGCCGAAACGGCGGAACGGCTGACATTGCTCGAGGACCGCGTAATCGACCTCGAAACACCGGCGGCATAGCAAAACCGGAACACAAAGCCACAAAGGCACGAAGACACAAAGAGAGTTCGAACATTCTCCGTGTCTTCGTGCCTTTGTGGCTTTGTGTTCAGAAAATCAGTGCCGGAAGTGCCGCACGCCGGTAAAGACCATCGCGATGCCGTGCTCGTCCGCCGCCGCGATGACTTCTTCGTCACGAATCGAGCCGCCCGGCTGGATGATCGCCTTCACGCCGTGTTTCGCGGCTTCATCGAGACCGTCGCGGAACGGAAAGAACGCATCCGACGCGAGCACCGCGCCGTCGAGCGACAGTTGCGCCTTGGTCGCACCGAGTTTGACCGAATCCACGCGGCTCATCTGGCCCGCGCCGACGCCGACGAGCTGGCTGCCCCTGGCGTACACAATCGCGTTCGATTTGACGTGCTTGCAGATCGTCCACGCAAACAGCAGGTCGGCGAGTTCTTCCTCGGTCGGCGTCCGCTTGGTGACGGTTTTGAGTTCCGCCGCCGTAATCCGTTTCGCATCAGCCGATTGCAGCAAAAAGCCGCCGGAGATGCTCCGCACGTACGTGCCGTCGTGCGTCTCGCGCGGCACGCGCATGACCCGGACGTTCTTCTTCCCGGCGAAAACCTGCAACGCCGCATCGTCGTAGTCCGGCGCAATCACCGCCTCGACGAACATTCCCGCAATCTCGGTCGCCGTCCCGGCATCCACTTTCGCGTTGAACGCGATGATGCCGCCGAACGCCGACACCGGATCGGTCGCCAGCGCCAGCCGGAACGCCTCCAGCGGAACCGCCGCAATGCCGACGCCGCACGGATTCGTGTGCTTGATGATGGCGCAGGCCGGATGTTCGAACTCCCGCGCCAGATTCCACGCCGCGTCGAGGTCGAGCAGGTTGTTGAACGACAGTTCCTTGCCCTGCAACTGCTCGGCGGTCGCCACGCCCGGCGGCGGATTCTCGGCGGGAACGTAGAGCGCCGCCGCCTGATGCGGATTTTCGCCGTACCGCAGCGACTGCCGCCGTTCGAGCGCGATGGTGACCTGCGCCGGGAAAGCCTCCGGCTCACTCACGGCGAACGTCTGCGTCTCGGCGTCGAACGTCACGCGACCGGCGAGAAATTCGGCGATGTTCGT
>JAAFHI010000644.1 GCA_013298335.1 Actinomycetota bacterium | reverse complement strand
TTACCGCGAAACCGCCCCGGCGAAGGCATCGCGCACGATGTATCTCGACCAGGACGGCAAACTCATCCCCGGAAAATCCACCGAGGGCTACCTCGCGCCGGGGATTCCCGGCACGGTGGCCGGGTTTGAACTCGCCCTCGAACGCTACGGCACGATGAAGTGGCGCGACGTCATCGAACCGGCCCGCAAACTCGCCGCCGAGGGAATCCCGGTCAGCTACGGTCTGGCCCGCAGCCTTTCGATCTTCTCCACCCTCCTCGGGGCCTATCCCGAAAGCAGGCGCATCTTTTTGAAAAACGGGGAGTTATGGAAGGAAGGCGAGGTCTTCCGGCAACCCGAACTGGCGGCCACGCTCCTGCGCCTGCGCGACCGCGGCCCCCGCGAGTTCTACGAGGGCGAAACCGCCCGCCGGCTCGCCCGCGACGTTCAGGCCAACGGCGGCATCATCTCCCTTGAAGATTTGAAACACTACAAACCGGCGGTGCGCGAACCGCTGCGCGGGACCTATCGCGGATTCGACATCCTCACCATGCCGCCTCCGAGTTCGGGTGGCGCGGTCATGCTCAACATGCTGAACATGCTCGAAGCCTACGATGTGGCCGCGATGGGCAATGACTCATCCGAAAAGTACCACCTGCTGGTCGAGACGATGCGTCGCGGGTTCGCCGACCGGGCGGAGTTCATGGGCGACGCGGATTTCGTGAAAGTGCCGCTTTCGGGGCTGATTTCCAAAAAGTACGCCGACCAGCGCCGGGCCTCCATCGACCTCGCGCACGCCACCCCGAGCAGCGACATCCGGCACGGGGAACCCGCGCGGTACGAATCCAACGAGACCACGCACTACACGGTCGTGGACAAACAGGGGAACGCGGTTTCAAATACCTACACGCTCAACGGGGCCTACGGCAGCGGCGTCACGGCCAGGGGGCTCGGTTTCATTCTGAACAATGAAATGGACGATTTCGCCGCCAAGCCCGGCGAGCCGAACGCCTACCGGCTGATTCAGGGCGAGGCCAACGCGATTGCGCCCGGCAAACGCCCGCTGTCGTCGATGACCCCGACCATCGTGTTGAAAAACGGGAAGTTGTGGTTTGTCGTGGGAAGTCCCGGCGGGCCGACCATCATCACCACCGTCTTTCAGGTGGTGGTCAACGTGATTGACCACAAGATGAACATCCAGCGGGCGATTTCCGAGCCGCGCATCCATCACCAGTGGCTGCCGGACACGATTTTCTGGGAGCCGTTCGGATTGCCGCGCGACGCCGCCAACGCGCTCGCCGCCAAGGGCCACAAAATCGAGGCGACCCCGCGCTACAACGGCGACGTGGAAGGCGTGATGATCGAGGACGAAACCGGGATGCGGCTCGGCGGTTCCGATCCGCGCAATCCCGACGCGGCGGCGGTCGGCTACTGACGGGCGGGGCCAAAAGTTTCAATTCTGTAATCGCGGCGAAAGGTCCGGGAAAGCCTCGCGGGAGTAAAAAGTCGGTGCTTGGACGACGGTCCGAAAGGAGTGTCACGGATGCACCGCTTCATACCCGCTTCTTTGTTCACCCTGCTCTTCCTCCTCGTGGGGACGAGTCCCATTTTTGCCGATCCGCCGGGACGCGTTGGCCGTCTCAATTACGCTTCCGGCGAAGTTTCCCTCAAACGCCCCGGAGACCAGGACTGGTCCCGCGCCTTCGTCAACGATCCGCTGACCACGTCCGACGACCTCTGGACCGACAACAATTCCCGCGCCGAAGTTCACATCGGATCGAAAATCGTCCGTCTGGGCCCGCAGACCCACGTCGCCTTCGCCCAGGTTGACGACCGGACGATCCGCCTCGCGGTCCTCCAGGGTGAAATCGAGGTTCACCTGCGCGAACTTGACCTGGACGACTCGCTCGAAGTGGATTCCCCGGTGGCCGCCGCCACGATTCTCCGGACCGGCGACTATCGCTTCGAAGTTCCCACCGACGACCGGACCATCGTCACGACCCGCCACGGACAGGCCGACGTGCTGTTCAACGGGTCCAGCTCCTTCCTTGCCAGCGGCCAGCAATGCTCGATTTCGGGTGGATCGGTTCAAACCTTCGGCGCGCCGGGATTCGACGACCTCGAAGCCTGGGCCGCCGACCGCACCACCCGCGAGGAACGGATCGTCCGGACCGCCTACGTTTCACCGCATGTCATTGGCTACGAAGATCTTTACACCTACGGCTCGTGGGTGACGGTGCCGGAATACGGGACGGTCTGGCGTCCGCCGGTCGCCTCCGGCTGGGCCCCCTACCGCTACGGCCACTGGGCGTGGGTCAATCCGTGGGGCTGGACGTGGGTTGACGACGCGGCGTGGGGATTCGCGCCCTTCCACTATGGCCGGTGGGCCTATGTTTCAAACGGATGGTACTGGGTGCCCGGCCCCGTCGCGCGGCGTCCGGTCTATGCCCCGGCGCTGGTCGCCTTCGTCAGCGGCAACCATTTCGGCGTCTCGGTTGGACTCGGCGGCGGCATCGGCTGGTTTCCGCTCGGCCCACGCGACGACTACCGCCCGGGTTATCGGGTCAGCCCGACTTATGCGCGGAACGTCAACGTCACCAACGTGACGAATGTCTACAGCACCCGTAACTACTATGGGAACAACGGGATACCGCCCGGCACCGTGACCGGATACCAGAATCAGGGCGTGCCCAACGCGGTGACGGCGGTCGCGAGCAAAAACTTCGTCCCCGGCAGGCCGGTTCAAAGTTCGTTTATTGCGGTCCCGAAAGACATCGCCAAAGCGCCGCTTCAGCCGGTAGCGGCCCCCGCGGCCCCGGTCCGCAACCGGGGCATTGTGGGTACGACGCCGGTGGCCAAACCGAGACGGGAGGGATCCCCCGTGATCGCGACCGCCGGGGTGGGCACGAACACCGGCGCGGCGCGGGGTCCGGCTGCGATGCCGAAGGATGCCGCCAAAACTGCGGTTCCGCCCGCTGCCAATCACGCCACCGCGGATTCGAAACCGGTCGCGAAACCGCCAGTTTCCGGCAAAACCATCACCAACGCCGATATCGGTCGGCGAAGTGAACCCGCAAAGACCGAAAACACGTCGCGGGTGGCGCGCCCGCACCCACCCACGACCGAACCCGATCCCCGACGAACTGGCGAGTCTCCTTCGCCGGTCTCCCGCGCCAACGCCTTCACAAACCCGGGAATGTCACGCGAACCGTCCATCCCGCGCACTTCTTTCGCCCCTTCGCAAGCCAGCCGCCCCACGGATCAGGGTCGGCCTTCCCGCTCCAATAGCGGTTACCGCCCGACCGTCGTGAGGTCGCCACAACCTGGCCCCT
>JAAFHI010000522.1 GCA_013298335.1 Actinomycetota bacterium | reverse complement strand
TATTCCTGAAGGAACCGGCTTTCCCGGGTTCATTCACGTTGATGGCAACCGAGCCGGCATCAATGGTGACGACGAAACGGAACCGCCGTACGGTCGGCGCGGCAATCCGGAACTGGACCGGGATGGAAGCCCCCGGCGAAACGGTGCCCGGAATGGTCTGGACCGACCCGACGAGTCCGCCGGAAGTACAGGTCGCACCCGAAGCCGAGAGCAGCCGGAACGGAACCGCCGGAGGGGTACCGTTTGCTTCCCGAAGTTCGATGACCCGGAACGCTGCGCCGCTGATCGGGACGGCGCCGTTGTTGGTCAGCGTCGCATTGACCACGATGTCGTTGGTGTAACCGTTGGCGCCGCAGGTCGGTGCTTCAACGGTGACCGCACCCGTGGACAGCGAGAAGGCGCAATTCAGGTTGGCCCCCGTGCAGGCGGTTGAAGTGCATACGCGCTGGCTGAGGGTGAAGGAATCCACCCGCCAGTTCGGGTTGGCGTTGCCGGCGCTGGAATCCCAGCCGGCCAGCCAGCGGAACCGGACCGGCGCGCCGGCCAGCGTCGTCGGCAGATCGAGCGTGGGTGTCACGAAGGTGGCCTGCGCCCCCGACCAGGCCCGGCGACCGCCGATGGCATTGTTGAAGTTCGGGCTGATGGAGTTGTTGTACCCGCTGGCCGCGAAGACGCCGCCGATGGCCGGGTCGGTCACGTCGAGGAACGGTCCGCCGTTGACGCTGATTTCAAGCACGCCCCCGTCGAAACCGCCTTCGAAGTTGAACGTGTGCCGGAAGGTCACCCGCGTCGAGGTCCCGGCGGGCAGGGTAAAGCTCGGCGACACGAGCACGTTGGTGGCCACGGTCGCGCTCCCGTCGGTGAAGGTCGTGTTCGGCGCGGTATCCGCTCCGGTCGCGACCGTCGCAAACGCCGCGGGCGGCGTGGCGCCGGTGACCGCCGCCGACCAGCCTGCCGGAAGCCCCGGCGCGGTCACCCCGTCGAAGTTTTCCGAAAGGAACGGCGTAAAGGTCTGCGCCCCGGTCTGGACCGAGAAGTTGAAGGTTTGGGGGCTGAAGAACCCGTTGCCGTAGGTCACGGTCAGCGTGAAGTTGATGAGCAGGCCGCAGGGCGAACAGGCATTCAGGCTGAACGCGAAGGGCGTCGCGTTGGTCGCCGTTCCGCGGGCCGGGATGGTCGGGTAGGCCGCCGTTCCCTGCGTGATGCTCACGCCGGGCGTCGAGGAGGTGAGCGTCGCCGAAACCGGCGTTGCGTCGGCGCTGCCGATGTTGCGAAGCTGGACGTTCAACTGCCCGCCTTCACATGGCTCGATGAAGGTATCTCCGTCACCATTCGCCTCGGTGGCCGTCACCGTCCGGCGGTCGAGCAGCGAGGCGGTCGTCGTGCCGCACAGGCCGCCGACCCGCAGCGTGTAGGACGGCGTCGGCGAGGTGTTGGCGTTCACCTCATGAATCACCACGGTAAAGGTTTCGCCCGGTTGAACATTGAACGAACAGTTCGCGGTCACGCCGAGATTCGGCGCGGCGTTGGCCCCGCTCAGGGCGAGATCGGCGAGGTAGTTGTCGCCGAGATCGGTCGGCGAGAAGACGCTGCCGCGATAGACCACCATGTACAGCGAACCGTTGGCCCCGCTGTTGAGGGTGAGGCTGGACGTCACGCAGTACAGCGGGTTGTTGCTGCCCGACGCGGTGAAGGTGTAGGCGTCGAACCGGCGCGAACCGGTCGTGGACTGAATTCCCGGAAATGCCTTGGGCGCGGCGCAGGTGCTGGCCGGATTGGCCCGTACGATGCGGCCAAGCTGGGTTCCCGTGGAAGAGGTAAAGCCCGCGCCGGTTCCGGGTGCGCCGAGCGTGGCGGAAATCGCGGTCGCCGGCGGACCGGTATCGACCGAGAAATTGAAAACCTGTGGAGATGCCGTCGGCGATCCGCCGCTGAACGTGACCGTCAGCACGAAGTCGATCCGCGTCGGGCAGAGACAGGCCGACGAAAGCGAGAAGGCGAAGGGGGTCGCGTTGGCACCCGAGGCATTGGCCGCGATGTTGGGGTAGGCCGAAGCGTTTGACGTCACCGTCACGCAGGGCGTGGTCGTCGCCAGCGTGGCGCTGATGCCAGTCGCCGGCGCCGCGCCGGTGTTGTTCAGCGCAACCGACAGCGTGCCCGAATCGCCGGGGAGAATCGGTCCCGCCGAGGGTGTCCGGGTCGCGGTGACGGTTCCCGTCTGGAGGTTCGCGATGGGTGTCGGGTTCAGGGTTTGCAGGGCTTCGAGCGCCATGATGATGCCGACGCCGGAATCCCGATCAACGCCTGCCCCTTCGATGTCGATGGCCGACGCGTTGAGCGCCGTCCGCACCTGCGCCGGTGTCAGTGCCGGATTGACCGATTTGACGAGCGCCGCAATGGCCGCCGCGTGCGGCGCTGCCGCCGAAGTCCCGAAAAACGGGATGAAACCGGGCGTGGTGGTGGTAACGCCATCCGCCGCCGTGATGTCGGGTTTCTGGAGGACCACGCCGCCGCCCGCGCCGACGGTCAGACCGCCGTTGCCGAGCACCGAACCGTCCGGCGCGTAGAAAAACCGGCGCGGACCGTCGGAGCTGAACAGTTCGACCGTGTTGGTCGCGCTGTGGGGATTCGGGAAGGGACCGACCGGGTTCGGCGCGGCGCCGAAGGCCGTGGCGGCGGGCGTGGCGGCCACGCCGAAGCCGTTGGGTGCGGTCGCATGGCCGCGCGTCTGGCCGTCGGTATTGAACTGGAACCGGTTACGGTTCGCGCTCATGCTGATGTAGCGCGGTTGGGCCGAGGCGGTGCGCAGCACGACGATGGTACTGCCGGTCGCCGTGGCCACGCGCTCGAACGGATCGCTGTTCGTCCCGTTCTGGATGTTGGTGGAAGCCGCCTGCACCGTCGTCAGGGCGGTGTTGAACCGATAGACGTCATAGTCATTCGTCGAAGTCCCGAGCGGGTCCGACCAGTGCATGGTGACGCTTCCCCCCGTTCCGGTGAGGGGATTGTTGTTGCTGACGGCGGCGGTCTGGTCGAAGTCGAGAACGTCGCCGCCGGGGAAGGTCCCGACCGCGCCGAGATTTCCGGCGCTCGCGAAATCGCCCTCCCACGAACCGGAGGTGTTGTCGTTCTTGTTGCCGGAGTTCCCCGCCGACGAAAAATAGAGCGCGCCGCTCGCCGTCACGTCGTTCACCGCCTGCGTCACGATGGCGCAGTTGTTTGGCGACACGACCGTGCCCGACTGGCCCTGATGGAGCCCGGTTTCGGAGAAGTAGAACACGTCGTCCACGATGACGTCGCATCCGGCGGCCCGCAGGTCGCGGATGTTCTGGGAAAAGGACGTAATGCTGGTGAACGCCGTGGCAAAGAAAAGCTGGGCGCCCGGCGCAATGTCGTAGACGATTTCGAGCATCGCCGTCCCTTCATCGCCCGACCCGGCCTGACCGGGCAGAACCACGACATTTTGGGGCAGGTCGCCCGTGGCCTGCCGCGCGCCGAGCGAATTGACGCCGTCCGACAGAACGCCGATTTTGATCCCCGTTCCGTCATAGCCGAAGGTCGAACGCGCCAGATTGGCTTTGTGGGTCACGTCGCCCTGGGAAGTCTGGGAGCCGATTTTCGGAGTCGGCGCGAGACGGCCGATTTTGCCGTCGGGGGCGGTCGCCACCGCCGCCCGGACTTTCTCCCGGACCTGCTCGATGCGGGCGGCGCGGGCTTTTTCCGGTGTCATCGTGACCGGCCCGGCGACTTCCGCCTCCGGCTGCTCCCGATCCTCGGCCTTCAGCCGGGCCTGCCGCTGTTCCTCGGTTTCGGGCGACTGCGCGCCCCAGGCAATCGCGTCCTGATGCGGAACGATGCCCAGCACCTCGGGCAGTTCCGCCAGGGGTTCAAT
>JAAFHI010000298.1 GCA_013298335.1 Actinomycetota bacterium | reverse complement strand
AGCGCATCCGTGCCGGTGATGAGGCAGCCACTTTTCTCGAGCCTGCTTTCGACGGGAGCCAGGTGGGACCAGGAATCGCTGGCTTCGGCGTTTTCAGGAATCCCGCTCCTGAACCGGACGTCGGTGTACTACCTGCTCTCGGCCCTGCCGTTTGTCGGCGTGACGCTCGGCGCGTTTGTTTTCATGACAAACCACTGGCTTGGCGGCATGATTTTTGTCGCCGTTTTTCTGGAAAGCCTGGCCTGTCTGGTGTGGGGTTCATTCGAACTGGTCAGGAATGGAATCAGTGAGACCGACGACTGGCCGGCATTGGCGCTGGCCGGATTCGGCGGCACGTTTTTCTTCGCAACCCTCGCGATTTACGTACTCAGCCGAGCTTTCATTTAGTGGAGAAGGGCATGAAAACCGAAGTCCTGACCGTCAAGCGCGAACTCCCGGCGATGCGGTGCGAAATCTGCCATCAGGCGGATTGCTTCACGCCGGAGACGAATTTCTGTACGCGATGCGTGGGCATCAGCGCGCCGCTCGTCGCGATTGGCAATTTCGCCGATCTGCCGACGCTGCCGGTGCCGCGGTTCACGCTTTTCGAGGATTTCACCGAGGAGGAAGTCCGCATCCGGTTGCGGGCGCTGGCGCTGGTCTCGGTATTGGGGGCGTTCGTCGGCGTCAGCGACCTGCGCGTCATCACGCAGGTCGCGCCGTTGCTGGAGGCGTTTCTTTTTCTGTCGCTGCTGGTGGGAATTTTCGCCTACGGGATGGTACGGACCAAAGGCATCTACTTCTCGATTACGAACATGATGCTCTGCGGACTGGTCTTCTGCCTGTTTCTGGCCTGCTTTTCGAACTTTCTGCTGTTGGTTCTCGCCGCCTTCGTGATCGGCATGATGCTGCTCATCTACCGCGTGGCCGATTCGGTGGAGTGAGGCGGGGGGATGGGGGATAGGGCATGGGGGATGGGGAAGAAAATGCGGAATGCGGAATATCGAATGCGGAATGAAGAAAAGGCAGGAGTTTTGTGGGGAAAGCGCTTGACGGCGAAAACCGGACCGACAATTCGCCCCATCCCCCATCCCCCATCCCCCATCCCCTACGCCTTGGGATGTGCTTTGTCGTAGACCTCCATCAGACGGTCGTTCGAGACGTGCAGGTACTGCTGCGTGGTGGTCAGGCGGACGTGGCCGAGCAGTTCCTGGATTGAGCGCAGGTCCGCGCCCGCGTTGAGCAGGTGGGTGGCGAAGGAATGGCGCAGGCTGTGCGGGCTGATGTGGTGAATGTCGGCGCATTCCTTGATGTATTTGTCGATCAGGCGTCCGACCGAGCGCGTCGTGATGCGCGTTCCCTGATAGTTGTAGAACACGGCCTTCGCTTCGACCTTGTCCTCCGGCGCGTGCGCGAGCAGTTGCCCGCGGACGCCGAGGTAGAGTTCGAGCGATTTGCGCGCGTGTTCGCCGAACGGCACGATGCGTTCCTTCCGGCCTTTTCCCCGAACCAGAATCGAGAGGTGCTTGAAGTCGATGTCCTCGATGTTCATGCCGACGAGTTCCGAGACGCGGATGCCCGTGGCATAGAGCATTTCGAGAATTGCGCGGTCGCGTTTGCCGAGGACCGTGTCGAGGTCGGGCATCTCGATGAAGCGGATCGCTTCCTCGATGGTAAGGTGATTCGGCAGTTTCTTTTCGAGCCGCGGCGAGGCGACGAGTTGCGCCGGGTTGAGTTCGAGTACGCCCTCGCGGCAGAGATAGCGGAAGAAGGTCCGCAGCGTGGCGAGCTTGCGGGCAATCGAGGTTTTCTTTTTCTTCCTGTCGTAGAGCGAGGCCATGTACTCGCGGATGGTGATGTTGTCGACATCCGGGAGCGGCACTTCGCGGCGCTCGCCCGCCACGTCGGCGGGGCAGAGGAAATCGTGGAACTGCTCCAGGTCGCTCAGGTAGTTGCGGAGCGTGTGTTCGGAGGCGTTCCGTTCGTACATCAGGTACTTCTTGAAATCTTCGATGTATTCGGGCAGCGTGGTCATTCGGTTTTTCCTTTGCGTTCTTTTCCGGTACGCCCCTCCCTGACGGTCGGGGTTCCATATCCGTCTTATGTTGCGGTCGGCGTGGCGCGGGCCGCTATTGGTTGTGTGGCCCGACTATATCACCGGTTTTTTCATCCTTCATCCCTCATCCTTCATCCTTTAAAAACCCACCCGCTACCGCGGGCGGTACTGACGGTTTCTTATGGCAAAAGCGTGGTCCATTCCCGATCTCCATCCCGAACTCGACGCGGCGGGCGCGGCGCGGGCGATTCTCGACGTCCGGTTCCGTCAGTTGGCCGAGCATCGCGACGCCGTGCTGTGCGACGAAGACATCGAGGACGTTCATGACATGCGGGTCGCCTCGCGGCGGCTTCGCGCGGCGTGGCAGGCGGTCGAGGGTGTCTACCCGAACGCGGCCACGCGCCTGTTTCGCGGGGAAGCGCAGCAACTGACCCGGACGCTCGGCGCGGTTCGCGACCTCGACGTGATTCGCGAGGACCTCGCCAACGCCCGCCGCCGCGCGCCCCAGGAACAGCGCAAGGGGTTGAGTCACGTTGGACGGACGCTCGCGGCCATGCGGGCGTACCGGTTTTTGAAACTGTCGGAAACGCTTGCCGTGTGGCGTCCCGAGCCGTTTCTCGAATGGCTGCCGACGGGGACGGTCCGTCAGAAAGCCGTTGAACTGCGCCTCGGCGATCTGGCGCGCGGACACATCGCCCCGGCGGTCAATGCCTTCCTGACCCGGACCGGCGCGCTCACGCTGCCCGATGCCGCCACGGCCCATCACGACCTCCGCATCGCGGGCAAGAAACTGCGCTATGTGGTGGAGATTTTCGCGCCCTGCGTGCCCGACGCAGAAGGGGTGCTCGACGGGCTGCGCGACGTACAGGAAGCCCTCGGCGTCGTGCAGGACCGCGACATGATGGGGCTGTTCTTCGCCGACCGCCTGCCGGTGAGCCATGAACCCGAGACCGCCGCCCTCGCGTGGCTCGTCACCGACCATCGCCGGCGACGGGAGATTGCCTACCGGCGCGCGCTCACGACGTGGAACCGTGCGGTGAAACGCGGCTTCGGGGCATCGTTACAGGGATTGATGTAGAACCGCCGCCCGTCGTTTAGGGTGTTGCACCGGTCGGAAGCAATATGAAATAAGAAAGATGTAATTCTTTCCTTTATCCCGTTTTCTTTTCTGGTTGAACTGCTATGTCCGCTGCTGCTGAAACGCTCTCCGTCGCGCCCCAGGCCATGCTGTCGCGCGAACAGAAAGTCGAAATCTACCGCTACCTCAAACTCACGCGGCTGCTCGAAGAACGCCTCGTGAACCTCTACCGTCAGACGAAGGTCATCGGCGGGCTGTATCGCTCGCTCGGGCAGGAAGGCACCGCCGTCGGCAGCGCCTACGCGCTCGACAAGAGCTGCAACGACATGATTGCGCCGCTCATTCGCGACATGGGCGCGATGATGGTGATGGGCGCGACGCCGCGCGAAATGCTGCTTCAGTACATGGCGAAGCGCGACAGTCCGACGCGCGGTCGCGACCTTCAGATTCACTACGCGGATCTCAAACGCGGCTTTGTGGGACCGATCTCGCATCTCGGCGACATGCTGCCGGTGTTCAACGGCATCGCGCTCGCTTCCCAAATGCGAAAAGAACCGCGTGTGTGCCTCGTGTACATGGGCGACGGCGCGTCCTCGACGGGGGCCTTCGCCGAGGGGATGAACTTCGCGGCGGTGAAGAAGCTGCCGGTGGTGGTGATCGTTGAAAACAACGGCTATGCCTACTCGACGCCGACCTCGCGACAGATGGCGGTCGAGCAGATTGTGGACAAGGCCATCGGCTTCGGCGTGAACGGCATCCGCGTGGACGGCAACGACGTGCTCGCGGTGTACGATGCGACCAAGCGGGCCGTGGACCTCGCCCGCGCGGGCGGCGGCGTGACGCTCATCGAGGCGGTCACGTTCCGAATCAAGGGCCACGCCGAGCACGACGATCAGAAGTATGTGCCGAAGGAACTCATCGCCGAATGGTCGGCCAGGGATCCGGTCGTGCGGTATGAAAACTACCTGATTGACAGTTCCATCGCGGACCGCGCGGAACTTGACGCCATTGCGAAGGAAATCTCCGCCCATCTCGACGACGCCGTTGCAGATGCCGAGGCGAGTCCGATGCCGGACCCCGAATCGGCGCTGGAAGACGTCTACGCGAAGTGAGCGGCGATGGTTGATCATGATCGTCTTTTCAAGGAACTGCTGCGGACGTTCTTCGTCGAATTCCTCGATCTTTTTCTTCCCGACGTTCTTCAATTCGTGGATGTCGCGTCCATCGAATTTGTGGACAAGGAAGTTTTCGCGGATGTCGTGAAGGGGCGGAAACGTGTACTGGACCTGATCGTCAAGGTTCGGTATCGCGATTCGCCCGCCTGTTTTCTGATTCATGTCGAAAATCAGGCGACGCGAAAGTCGGATTTCGCCGAGCGGATGTACGCGTACCACGCCGCGCTTTTTCTCCGGATGCGACTGCCGGTCTACCCAATTGCCGTATTGTCCTTCGATTCGCCGCGAACGCCGCAGGCAAGTGTTTTCCGGGTCACCTTCCCGAATAAGACCGTGCTGGAATTCGACTTTGACGTGATTCAGTTGAATCGGATGGACTGGCGCGACTTTGTCGGACGTGCGAACCCGGTGGCGAGCGCCCTGATGGCGAAAATGCAGATTGCCGAGAAGGATCGCCCGCGAGTGAAACTGGAATGTCTGCGGGCGCTGGTGACGTTGAATCTCGACCCGGCGCGCCGGCAACTGATCTCGGCCTTCATTGACAGTTATCTGAAATTGAACGAAAAAGAAACGCGGGTTTTTCAGAAAGAAGCGAAAATTCTCGACCCGGAAGTACAGGAGGCGGTCATGGAACTGACGACCAGTTGGAAAGAGGAAGGCATCCAGATCGGACTCAAGCAGGGGCGCTTGGAAGGCAGGCTTGAAGGCAGGCTTGAAGGCCGACTCGAAGGGAAACTGGAAGGAAAGCTCGAAGGGAAACTGGAAGGAAAGCTCGAAGGAAAGCTCGAAGGCGAGCGCGCCATTGTTTTACGACTGTTGGAGCGGCGTTTGGGGGCGCTTTCCGCGCGTGACCGGAAGAGCGTCGAACGTCTTTCCCTCGACCAACTCGACGCGCTGGCCGTGGCCCTGTTTGAGTTCGCTTCAAAATCCGACCTGAAAACCTGGCTTGCCGAGTGCGCGCCGTAAGCCGCTTCGTTCAATTTCGATACACTTTTTTCTCATGCCGTTTCTTTCAGCCCCGCCCATCGTCAGTCTGACGAAAGCCTTTCCCACGCCGTTCAAGAACGTCGTCGCCACCGCCCGTACCTGTTATTCGAGCAAGGGCATCATCCACGACGAAGACATCCGGGAAGGATTCGAGCCGCTCGCGCAGAGCATCTATCAGGCCGGAC
>JAAFHI010001004.1 GCA_013298335.1 Actinomycetota bacterium | reverse complement strand
TCCGAACGCGGACAACACGCCGAACGACAAGTTCCACCGCACGTTCGAGAGCCGGGTCTGGCGCGTCGAACTGACCCTGCCCGTGGACGCCCGCAACAACGGGGTTCCCAAGGTGGTCCGCGGCAAGATCACGAACCTGACGGATCGGCTGCAAATCTTCGGGATCGGCAACCGGCTGCTGCTGAAGATCTGGTTCACGAACCAAGCGAATGCGCAGCCGATGACCTTCCCGGTGGACGGGGACTTCGTGAAGGCCGGCGAAACGCGGGAGATCAAGTTCGAGCCGCGGCTGCACACCATCCCCCCCGGTATGGAAGTGCAGGAACTCGCTCGCGTGGAACGGGTTCTCGACGAATGGACCGCCCCGGTTCGGCAAGTGCTGAACATGGAAATGCAGTACATGGATAGCCGCAACTCCGCGGCGACGCTCAAAGCCCCGGAATGGTGGCAACCCACCGATGACGTAGCGGTTCGCGCGATGGGACCGGCCAGCGGCCCCCCAGGCATGGCCGCGTCGGAAGCCGGCGGCGAGGCCGGCATCCCCGGTGCGGACATGGGGCTGTCCGCCGGGGCGAAAACGCGGCCGAAGAACGGCACCCCGCAACGGGTGCTCAACGGCAACAAGCTCCGCTACTTCGACATCACGAAGCAAGTACGCCGGATTCCCGTGAGCATCGTCCTGCTCATCGACCAGATGTTCATGCAGGATGCGCTCGTGGCGTATTCCAATTCGCCGCTGCGGTATCAGATCACGCAGTTCCACTGGAGCCGCTACCGCAAGCCGATTTCGCCGCCGCAAGCCACGAGTGACGCCGGCGGGTTCGGCGGTTCGTCGAGTTCGTCCGAACCGGGTTCCTCGCCGTCGGGTCCGCCCGGTGGCTACCCGTCGTCGGACGGGGGATTCGGTCCTCCGAGCGGGGCCGCACCCGTCGATGCGGGGCAAGTGACTTCCGGGCTAGTGGCATTGACGATCTACGGGATCGCGTCGCTCTACGAGCGGGTCGAAGTTCCGCCGGCCGATCCGAACGCGCCGCCGGGAACCCCGAATACACCGAATACGCCAGAGGCTCCGAAGCCGACGGCCGCTTTGGCTCCGGCCGCACCCGCGCCGGGCAAAACCGATAACCAACGTCCCTCCGAATAACCCGCTTCGTGGCACCGCATTCTGGGAACGGGGCATCCAACAGATGACGGATGCCCCAAATTCCCTACCGATCTTGGAGTCGCGTCATGGCGAAGTTGAATGCTCGTGACCTGTTCCTCGAAAAAGGGGACAAGTTACTTCTCGGCGTGGGCGTGGCCGGCATGGGGTTGCTCGGGGCCTGGGGCGTTCTGTCTCTGACGAGCGCCGAAAGCCCGACGGCCGTCGTCGCCAAGCTCAAGGGCGAAGCGCAGCGCGTCACCAGTGCGGTGAACAGCGAAAGCGAAGGGGCCAAACCGCTCCCCGAGTGGGTGAAGAAGAAGACCACCTTTCCTTACATCCCGCCGGCGGATTTCGCGCTGGATAACCCGCCGTTCGAGCCGGTCCACCAGCCGGACTTGCTGCGGGAGAACCCGCGGGTTCTCGGCGTCTTTGCATCGCAAGTGGACATTATCCGCGCCCCGATGCGGTCGCTCGACATCCAGGTTCAGCCGAACGCCGCCGGGGAGAGCGAGATTCTCATCGGGGCGCTGGTGAACGCGACCGTGGGCGAGAAAGATCAAAAGGCCGTCGCCGAAGAGATGCGGCGGATCTTCGGGGAAATCAAACGCTCGGATAAGGCCCGGCGAACCAACACCCGGCCGGCTCCGCCCCGTCCGCCGGCCCCGCGTCCGCCGGCCGGTGGCTCGCCGAGCGGTGGCCCTCCGGGTTCTTCGCCCGGCGGCCCTCCGGGATCGTTCCCCAGCGGCCCTCCGGGATCGAACCCGTATGGCGCGGACCCGAACCTCGTGGCGACCGGTCAGCGGGATGACAAAACCGTCCGCTACTACAGCCCGGAAGATTTTCAGCAGGGGAACTTCATCCCCGCAGAAACGGTCTACCCGCTGCGGGCGGTGATGGTGCAAGCGGCCTTCCCGTTGCGGGCACAACTCGAAGAGATCAAACGGGCCTTGCGGTTGCAGAACTTGCAGCAAGCCGCCTCCGAAGCCCAAGGTTCCGGCAGCTATCCCGGCGGCCCGCCGATGAGCGGTCCCCCGATGAGCGGCCCGCCGATGAGCGGC
>JAAFHI010000489.1 GCA_013298335.1 Actinomycetota bacterium | reverse complement strand
CGTCAGATGCGCGACCGCGACGCCGGTCAGCGCGGTAAACCCCGCGACGTTGACGGCGATGGTTTCCCGCTCGGGTTCCCAGTCGAGATTCGGATTGAGATGGCCGGTCCCGGCGTTGACGACGAACAGTTCCACGTCGCCCATTTCCGCGATGAGTTCGCGGAGAAGTGGTATCGCGGCTTCCGGTTCGGAAACGTCGATGGTTCTGGTGAAGGTCGGGGTCGGAATGGCGCGGGCGAGTTCGGCGAGCAGCGATTCCCGGCGGGCGACGAGGCCCACGCGGTAGCCGTTTTCCGCCAGTACTTTCGCCAGTTCCTTCCCGATGCCCGATGAAGCGCCGATCACGATGGCGTTGCGTGGGTTCATGAGTTTTTTCCTTCCCTCCCTCACGGTCGGGGTTCCATACCGATGGTGGACGTTCCCTCCCTCACGGTCGGGGTTCCATACCCGTGGCCGGATGGTACTTCCTCGCGGAGGGTATGGACCGTGAGGGAGGGAAGCGGATTTTTTTCTGAATTTCCCGGCCACATACGTCCGGGCGGCGGAAAATGATTCTGCGAAATGGACCCCGCCGGATGCCGATGCAGGAACGCCGGGTGACAAGTGCGCCAATCGGTCGTAGAATGCGCTCCCAAAAGACATTCCACCGGACAGACTACCCAATGAACCGTACGAAACTGCGCGGCGGCGGCGAAATTTTCGTCGGCCTCGTGATCCTTCTGATTTCGTTCACGACCGGAATGGCGGGCGGCGGCGCGTTTCTCGCCGTCGGCATGATTGTCGCTCTGGTCCTGATGGGAGTCGGCGTCTCGCACGTCATCGGCGAACCGGCGGCGGACTGACCCGACCACCTTTCCGTTTTTCACAAGCCAAATCACGATTGGCGGGCGGGTCGTGGCTGGATTGGCTCTTTTCAGCGGGCCGATGCGCCCTACAATGCGGTCGAATCGAAAAAATTTCCGAATGCGCCTCGTGCGCGGAGTGGGGGCTGATGAACATCACGCTCGACCCACAATCGAAAACGCCCGTGTACCTGCAAATCAAGCAGGCGGTCGTTGAAAACATCCAGCAGGGGAAACTCGCGCTCGGTGCGCGCCTGCCCGCGACCCGCGAACTGGCGAAGGAGCTGGGGGTGAACCGGAGCACGGTGACGATGGCCTACGACGAGCTGATCGCCGACGGCATCGTCGAATCGTTCGTCGGACGCGGGTCGTTCGTCGCCCGCCGTCACCTGATGGAAACCCTTCAGGGAAACCTGTTCGGGAAGATGCGCGGGCACAACGCGCCGAAGAAGATGGCGTGGGAAGGGATGTTTTCCGAGCGTGCCGACAGCATCGCCATCGAGTCGCTGCTCGATCTCTACCAGGTGAGCACGCTGCGCGACGTGATTTCGTTCTCGGGATCGTTCCCGGACGCCTCGTCGTTCCCGACCCGCGAGTTCCGCAATTCATTGCACTTCGCCGAACGGGCGCTTGGCGACGAGGTCTATCGCTACGGTCCGGCTGCCGGTTACGAACGGCTGCGCGAGTATCTCGCCTCGCGGATGGCGAGCGCGGGCGCGGAAGTCACCGCCGAGGAAATTCTCATCACGAGCGGGTCGCAGCAGGCGCTCGACCTGATTGCGCGGGCGCTGATTTCGCCGGGCGACACGGTCATCATCGAAAATCCGACCTATCCGGGGGCGATGACGGCCTTCACGCTTGCGGGCGCGCGGCTGGTCGGTGTCCCGGTGGATGAACATGGCCTGCGGGTCGAGGTGGTCGAACAGATCGTCAAGCTCAAGCGACCGAAACTGATCTACGTCGTGCCGAGTTTTCAGAATCCGACCGGCAGTTGTTTAAGCTGGGAGCGCCGCCTCCAACTGCTCGCGGTGGCGCAGGAACACAACATTCCGATTGTGGAAGACGACTACGGCTCGCACCTGCGCTTCGAGGGCGACGCGCTGCCGCACCTCAAGACGCAGGACGTGACGGACCACGTCATCTACGTCAGCAATTTTTCGAAAAGCCTGCTGCCGGGCCTGCGCATCGGCTGGTGCGCGGCGGCGAAACCGGTGATTTCGCGCCTCACCGCCCTCAAACAGAACAGCGACATCACCACGTCGCCGCTGTTGCAGTCGGCGCTGTGGGATTTCTGCCGTCGCAAACGCTATGAAGTTCACCTTGAAAAGGTCCGTCCGATCTATCGCACCCGGCGCGACCGGGTCGTGAAGCTGCTCGGCGAGGCGTTCCCCGACGGGACGACCTGGGCGGTGCCGCAGGGCGGGCTGTTTCTGTGGGTGAAGATGCCCGCCGCGCTCGACACGACCGAACTGCTCTACCAGTCGCGGCAGCAGGGCGTCGTCTTCAGCCGCGGCCACCTGTTTTATGTGGACAATCCGGAGCGGAACACGCTCCGCCTGAGTTACGGACACGTCAGCCTCGAACAGATCGAAAGCGGCTTACGGGTCATCGGGAGCACCGCCAAGGCGATGCTCGCACGCAGCACGTCCCGGACGGCGGAGAAATTCCGCACCCATACCGTGCCGCTGGTTTGAAAGACGAGTCTTGGGAGTCCTGAGCGTCTGGGGAGTCTTGTGAGTCGAAAGCGTCGAAACGCTCCTGACTCCCGAGACGCCCAAGACCCTCAAGACGCCCGAGACTCCCCAGACTTAACCGAGGGGACCGAAAAACATGACGCCGGAACAGATGAAGAACGTGACCGCTTATTTCCAGGGCCGCTTCGTGCCGCTCGCCGAAGCCAACATCAACGTGATGACGCATGCGTTCAATTATGGAACGGGCGTGTTTGAGGGCATTCGCGGGTACTGGAATCGCGACACGCGGGAAATGTACTTGTTTCGCCTCCGCGAACATTACGAACGGTTTTTGCAGAACACGGGCTTTCTGAAAATGAAACTGCCCTACTCGGCGCAGGACCTGTGCGACATTTCGGTCGAACTCGTCCGCAAGAACGGGTTCGATGAAAACGTCTATCTGCGTCCGCTGGCCTACAAAACGGCGTGCCAGATCGGAACGAAGCTCTCGCCGGGCGAGGACGTGACGATTTTCGCCGTGCCGATGGGCGATTACGTCGACACGACCCGGTCGCTCGCGGCCTGCGTCTCGACGTGGCGGCGGCTGGAAGACAACGCGATTCCGGCGCGCGGGAAAATCTGCGGCGGATACGTCAACTCCGCGCTCGCGGCGACCGAAGCACGCGACAACGGCTATGACGAAGCCATCATGCTCAACGAGGCCGGGAAGGTGTCGGAAGGCGCGGCGATGAACATGTTCATGGTTCGCCACGGAAAGCTCGTCACGACGCCGGTCTATTCGAACATTCTCGAAGGCATCACCCGCAGCACGGTCGTCGAAATCGCCGCCAACGAACTTGGCATCGAGACGGAATACCGGCAGATCGACCGCTCGGAACTCTATATCGCGGATGAAATCTTCTTCTGCGGCACGGGCGCGCAGATTGCGGGCATCGGTTCGGTCGACCGGCGCGAGGTCGGCGACGGCGATACCGGCCCGATTACGGCGAAGTTGCAGGCCATCTACTCGGATGTCGTGCAGGGACGGCTGTCGGAGTACAGCAAATGGCTGACCCCGTGTTCGGCTCCGGTTGCGGCGGCGGTCGTGGCCGCGGCCCACTAGAAAAACGGCGGTCCGGCACGGACGCCGCTGGTACTTTATGACCACGCTGCTCGTTGCGGCGGTGGCGCGCGAAACCCGCTACGTCACCGCCGCAATTTCTACTTCCCGCACCGAACGCCGCGCGGGATACGACCTCGTCTTTGGCCGCTTCGGGCTGTCGCCGGTCGCATTGTTGCTGACCGGGGTCGGTGCGATCCGGGCGAGTGCCGCCGTGTCGGCGGTGCTCGCGGTCGAACCCTTTGCCCGCATCCTCAATTTCGGTGTCGGCGGGGCATACCCAAACTCGGGGCTGAACGTCGGCGACCTCGCGCTCGCGACGAGCGAATGTGACCCGCAGTCGGGCATTCTGACGCCCGAAGGTTTCCGCGACCTCGGCGGACTCGGTTTTCCCCTCGCGCCAAAA
>JAAFHI010000506.1 GCA_013298335.1 Actinomycetota bacterium | reverse complement strand
TCTGCTCGGCTTCGTTGATCGGCACGCGCGGGTCGTTTTTCCCCTGCACGACGAACAGCGGCTTCGAAATCTTCTTCGCGTTGTTGACCGGCGCGGTTCTGGTCATGAACTCGCGCATGGCCGGCTCGCGTTCGTCGCCATACTCGACACGGCGCAGATCGCGGCGATAGCTCTCCGTCCGTTCAAGGAACGTCACGAAGTTCGAGATTCCAACCACGTCGAGCGAGCAGCGGATGCGGTCGTTGTAGGTCGTCGCCACCGCGAGCGTCATATAGCCGCCGTAACTGCCGCCCGTCACCATCACCCGCTCCGGGTCGAGGTCGGGCTGCTTCGCAATCCAGTCGAGCAGCGCGCCGATGTCCTTCACCGAATCCTCGCGCTTGAATCCGTTGTCGAGTTGCAGAAACGACTTTCCGTAGCCCGACGAGCCGCGTACGTTGGGAAAAATGACCGCCACGCCGAGTTCATTCACGAAGTAGTTGCTGCGTCCGATGAAGCCGGGCCGCGACTGGCCTTCCGGACCGCCATGAATGTTGATGATGACCGGACGCTTGCCGGTGAACGTCTTCGCCGGACGGTACAGAAAGCCGGAGATTTCCTTTCCGTCAAACGACGGCCAGCGGACGAGGTCCGGCTCGCTCAGGTTTTCCGTGACCAGACCGCCGGTTTCGCTTTCGGTCCAGCGTTCGAGTTTTCCGGTCGTGATGTCGACGGAATAGATGTCGCCGGGCGATTTCGCCGAGCCGAGCGAAAAACCGAGGTCGCGTCCGTTGCGATGCCATTCGAGACCGCCGAGCGTTCCCTTCGGCAGCGGCGGCAGTTTCATTTCCGCGCCGGTCTTCGCGTCGATGACCCGCAGCACGGAAACGCCGTCCTCGTTGGCTTCGAACGCAATATGTTTGCCGTCTTCCGAAACGGTGAAGTCCTCGATGTCCCAGTTGATTTTCGGAGTCAGTACTTTTTCGGCTTTGGTCGCGAGATCGACATAGACCAGCCGCTTGAACTCGCTTCCCTTGTCGGTCGTGACATACACGCCCTTGCCATCCTTCGAAAACCGCGCGCCGCTGTAGGCAATCTTTTCCTTCGCGTCGCGCGGCGTCAGCGCGGTCTTCTCACCGGTCGCGACGTCCACCAGCCAGAGATAGCTTTCATTGATCGAAATGCCTTCGCCGACGAGCAGCTTTTTGTCGTCCGCCGACCAGTCGGCCACACCCCAGCCGCCGCCCTTCACTTCCAGCACCTTGCGGTCGGTTTTCGGATCGAGCGGGTCCATCACGTAAATGTCGGTGTCCGCGCCGTTGCGCCGCGTCGAGGAATAGGCGACGCGGTCGCCCGCCCTCGACCACGCGCCGCCGCCGTTGCGCGACTTGCCGTCAGTCAGCAGCGTCACCGCGCCGTTGGCCACGTCGTACCGATACAACTGAAAGAACTCCCCGCCGCCGATATCCTTTGAAAAGATGAAATACTCGCCCTTCGTCGGCTGAAATGACGCGCCGCCGACGCGGTCGGGGAAAAACGTCAACTGCTTGCGCGCACCACCGGGAAATTTCACCAGATGCACCTGCGCGGTGTCGGCGAATCGCGTCGAGATCAGCATTTCACGCTTCAACGGATGCCAGCTCGACAAACCCGCCGTGCGCGTCTCGGTATAGCGGGCCACGTCGGCGGCCACCGTTGCGGGTATCTTCGGAATTCCCTCGGCAATGAGGTTTTCGTTCGGGACGATCTCGCCGACCTGCGCGACGACCGGCACCGCCAGCAGCGTGGCGAGCGTGAGTGAGGCAACCAGTTTTTTCATCATTTTTGTATCTCGTTTTGAATGCGGGAAAACGGCCTGAAGGCCGCACTCTGAACCTTATCGCTCAAGCGTTGAGCGGACGATTGCAAAAAACCAGCTCTGCGGGAGCAGGCGGCGCAGCGCGAGCAGCGGGAGGCTGTTCGACGAATAGCGCAATTTGCGGCTGCCGTCGGTCGCGGCGCGGTAGATGACCTTCGCCGTCACTTCCGGGCCGGGCGCGTTCATGCCAGCCTTGTTCATGTTCGGCATGACTTTCTTCACGTAGCCGTCATAGGCCGTCAGCCCCGGCTTTTCCATCAAATCCTGTGACCGGTCGTAGAAATCCGTCTTGATCGGCCCCGGCTCGATGATCTTGACCCGGACGCCGTGCTGGCGAAGTTCGAATTGCAGCGATTCGGTAAACCCCTCAACCGCCCATTTCGTCCCGTGATAGAGGCTGTAGAGCGGAAAGGTGATCCGCCCGCCGACCGAGGCGATATTGATGACGACGCCGTCCTGTCGCTCGCGGAAATGCGGCAGCACCGCGCGCGCCACGTTCATCAGGCCGAACACGTTGGTGTCGAACTGCCGCCGGATCTGCGCGTCGGTCGAGGCTTCGAACGGCCCGACCAGCCCGTAGCCCGCGTTGTTGACCAGTACGTCGATTTTCCCGAACTTCGCAATCGTTTCGGCAATCGCGGCGTCAATCGAAGCCTGATCGAGTACGTCGAGTCGCGGCACGATGACGTTCGGCAATGCGGCGAGGTCGGCGGCCTTCTCGGGCGTCCGCATGGTCGCGGCGACGTTCCAGCCTTCGCGTTGAAAGTGCAGCACGGCGGCCTTGCCGATACCGGTCGAAGCGCCCGTGATGAGAACGGTTTTACTCATGGTTGTTGTTCCTGTTCGGTTTTTGCTTTGCGAACGGTTTCGGCGGTTTCGGTTACGGAAATGGTGATGTCCACGGTCCGATTTCTTTTATCGAAGTCGATTGACGTGACGCGAACATCAGAAAAAAGACCGAGTCGACGAAGGGCAGTCAGAGAGCGGTCAAGCAGGTACTGGCGGAACAGTTCACCTTCACCAAGGTAAAGTTCACGACGAACAACTCTGTCCAGCGTGACGTTATCGCCGTTAAACTCGACCGTGCGGACAGTGAAATCGGATGGCTCTTTTTCGATGTGAATTTCGAAGTTGACGACTTCCATCCCGTTGCCATTCTCGACACCCGTAAAGTCCGGGAAAATGGCGACCTCGGTTTTGGGAAACCCGGCTTCTCGAAAAAGTTCGCGGATTTCGGATTCGGCGCGGTCACGAACGTCTTCCCCTTTGGCGGTTTTGGAATTGATCGCAACCGGCTCTCCGGCCCGCAGACACGCCACCACCTGATCATAGGCGACACCATCAAAGCCAAAGGCTGTCACGGTTCCAACCACACACGGACGACGGGCGTTGATACGAACCAGCAATTCTCCCGGCTCAGGTTCCTGATTGTGCGGAATCTTTATTTCCGTTTCGGGAAAACCGCTTTTGTTGAAAAACGCTTTCAGTCGCGGCAGATCGCGCTCTTCGAAGACCCGTTCGCAGTAGCCGGATGCCGAAGCGCGAAACCGGCTGAAATCGGGCATGGCCTCAAAAAGCTGTTCCTCGCTGAATCCGCCGAGGTTGCCGATGAAGCGAATCCGGTTGATCGGATCATCTCCGCAGTCGATCGGTTCATCTTCTTCATCGTCCTCCCCGTCAGCCGGGGTTGTCGGCGCAGTCACCCGTTCCGGCGGCGGCGCGTTTCCATCGCGTGTTTTCATCGTTTTCCGTTCGGGAATCAGTAGCGGCGGGCCGTCCTGACCGAATACAACCGAGGAAAACAAAAAGAATCCGGCAACCAGAAGGGCGAGTCTCATCGTGATACCTCCGCCTGCCCTGCCCTCAAGGACAGGGCTATCCAAAAACAAGCCTCGTAAACGAGGCTCAACCCTTGTTTCTTCAATGTCTTAGCCCCGTTCACGGGGCTTGAAGCGAAATAGCCCTGTCCTTGAGGGCAGGGCAAAGCGGCGCGGCTGAACGGCTACATTACTCAAGGCCGAGTCGCCGTCGAAGAACGGCAGGAAGGTCTTCCACCATCAACTGAAATACCTCGGCGAGGTTCGATTCCAGTTCCTCAATCGTTGCGCCTTGACTGAAAACGCCAG
>JAAFHI010000553.1 GCA_013298335.1 Actinomycetota bacterium | reverse complement strand
TTCGATTGTTCGGTCAGCGTCTGAAGTTCGCCCGCGAATGTTTCGCGCTGGGTCGAATACTCAAGGAAGATCTGGCGGATGGCCGGGTCGTTCACGCCTTCGGCGGCGGTCTGGAAGCCATTCTGGCCGTCCTTGCAGGTTTCAATGAGTCCGTTGAGGGTAGAGATCACTTCACTGTTGGTAAGCATTGCTGTTTCTCCTGGGAAAAGCGCGAAATCCGTTGGAGGCTGACAATTTCGCGATGTTGCTCAGGAATGGAGCAACTTGCGTTCCAATATGTAAATGCTCGACCGTGAAGGCTTTTTTCAAAATCCGGCGGTGTATTTTGGCTGAACCGTCACCGGTTCGGACGGTCCGGAAAATCAAAACCATACAGCTCGTATGACTCCGATACATCCCCGGCCACTGAAAAAAACGGCGGCAAGGTCGAGACCCCGCCGCCGTTCCGTATTTCAGGTTGTCGTCCGCTCGTTTAATACACCGCGAAGTCGAACCGTTCCTGATGGATGAGCGGATCGCTCTGCACGGTCACCTGCATCCCGAAGTAGTCGTTCACTTCGAGCATCACCTGCCGTTCCGCGCCGCGCAGCGCGTCGGCCACGACCGGGTTGACCCGCAGGGTGATTTCGCCATGCCGTTCGCCCGCCATGTCGCCGGAGATGTGCCGCGCTTCGGCGAGAATCTCGTAGCACACGGTCTGGGACGACTTGATCTGCCCGCTGCCGCCACAGTAGTGGCACGGCTCGCTGAGTGTCCGTTCGAGGCTCTGACGGACCCGCTTCCGGGTAACCGCCACCAGCCCGAAATCGTTGAACTGGGTGATCTTCGACGGCGAGCGGTCGGCCCGCATCTCCTGTTCGAGCACCTGCATCACCTTCTGGCGATTGCGGCGATCTTCCATGTCGATGAAGTCGAGCACGATGATGCCGCCGAGGTCACGCAGGCGAATCTGCCGGACGATCTCCGACGCCGCCTCGATGTTGGTCCGCGTAATCGTGTCTTCGAGCCGGTTGGAACGTCCGACGAACTTTCCGGTGTTGACGTCGATGGCGACGAGGGCTTCCGTCTGGTTGATGACGATGAACCCGCCCGATTTCAGCCACACCCGCGGCTTGAGGGCCGCGTCGATTTCCGGCTGGACGTTGTATTCCTCGAAAATCGGCTTCCGGCGGGTGTACAACTTGACCCGGTTGACCAGTTTCGGCTGGAAACGATTGATGAAATCCACGATCCGCGTGTATTCCTCTTCGTTATCCACCCGGATGGACATGAAGTCGTTCGACATGTGATCGCGCAGCAAACGCTGGACGAGGTCGAGTTCGCGACACAGCACCGTGCCGTGACGGGTCGTATCCGACCGCTTGCGGATTTCCCGCCAGGTCCGGGCGAGATAGAGCATGTCGTCGCAGAGTTCCTGTTCGGTGTGGCCCTCGCAGGCCGTCCGGACAATGAAACCGCCCTGCACGCCTTCCCGCTCGCGAAGCATCATCATGGTCCGCTTGAGGCGGATGCGTTCCTGCTCGGTCGAGACCTTGCGCGACACGCCGATGTGGTTGATGGTCGGCATGTAGACGAGGTACCGGCCCGGCAACGCGACGTAGGACGTGATGCGCGCGCCCTTCAGTCCGATCGGCTCTTTCGCGATCTGGACGATGATTTCCTGACCTTCGCGGAGCAGGTCGGCAATGCCCAGTTGACGGCGCGGTTCGCGTTCGCGCGACTCGCGCGGCGGACGGCTGTCCTTGTTGTCACGGGGTTCGCGGGAATCCCGGTTTTCACGAGGTTCGCGCGATTCCCGCTGCTCGCGGGGTTCGCGCGTTTCGCGGGAATCCCGATTTTCACGGGGCTCACGCGGTTCCCGCTGTTCGCGTGGCTCACGCTGTTCACGGGGCGGACGTCCTTCCTTGACCACCGGCGTGGGAACCGGAATTTCCGAGACGTCCTCAATGACGACGACCGGAGATTCCTGGGCGGCGGCGAGCAGTTCCTCGGCAATCTGGGCCACTTCGGCTTCATCTTCCGGACCCGGCGCGGAGGCGTCGGGAGAACCGGAGGCATCCTCGCCGTCTCCACCGTTGGCGTCCCCGTTTCCGGGACCGCGACCACGACGGCGACCGCGACGACCGCGACGGGCGGCGAATTCGGGATTCGATTCCCGGACACCGAATTCCGCCGAACCTTCCTCGGCGACCTCTTCGGCAGCCGCTTCCTCGGGGGCGGCTTCGGCCTGAATCGCCTTGACGTCTTCGTCATCCGCGATCCGTTCGTATGAAATGCTGACCGGCTCGCCGGCTTCTTCCGGCGTCGGCTCAGGAGCCGGAGCGGCCACTTCGGCTTCCGGTCTGGAACTGGTGGCGCTTTCATCAATGCGGGTCTGCTTGATGATTTCTTCCTGAATCAGCGCTTCCTTGAGCAGATCGCCGGCATCGTTCGGAAATTCGCTGTCGTCAGCATCCTCGATCCGTTCAAAAACGACCGGTTCGGCGGGCGCGGAGACTTTCGCGTCCTCGACCTCATCCGATTTCTTGCGGCGCCGGGAGGCCGGCTTCTTTTTGTCCTCGACGGGAGCCGCTTCCTTTTTGCGGCCACGGCGGCCACGCTTGGTGTCGGTTTCCTCGGCCTCGACGGCCACGGCTTCCGCCTCGACGGCGGGTTCGGCGACCACGACCGGCTCCTCGTGAACCACGTCGTCATCGCTGATTCGCTCGAACGGACTGCCGTCGGCATTGAGCAGGGAGGCGAGCAGGGGCGTTTCAAGCGACACCGGCTGCTCGGCGACCGCCATTTCAACCTGAACCGGGGTTTCAACTTCCTCAGTCACCGTCGGAGCGGCTTCCCCGGCCACCGGGGCGGCTGCCTGGGGCTGGTCATCGGTCCGCGGACGCCGACCGGAAACGCGGTCCTGCCGACGATCCTGATTCCGGTCACGGTCACGCGGACGGCGGTCTTCGCCTTCCGGACGCTTGGCCGCGGCGTCGCGTTCGGGCCGGTCCGCCGGACGATCCGTCCGTTCGGGGCGTTCGGCACGTTCGGGGCGTTCGGGGCGTTCGGCACGTTCGGGACGCTCCGGACGTTCCTGCCGCTCGGGACGCGGCTTCGGCGACTCCTGGGCCGGCGCGGCGGCACCGGGCGCCGGGGTGACGTCGAGGTCCTCGCTCAGTTCCTCTTCATCGAAGAAATCGGAAACGTAAAGGAAGGCGTCGCGTTCGAGACCGATATCGACAAACGCGGACTGCATGCCCGGCAGGACTTTCCGCACTTTTCCTTTGTAAATATTGCCGACAACCGCTTTCGATTCGTCGGCCCGTTCGACATAAAATTCAACGACGACGCCGTCCTCAAGAATGGCGACTCGTTTTTCATGCGCGTTCGCGCTGATGATCATCTCTTTGTTCATACTGGAATTGTTCCTCGGAAACCCCTTGATACAGGGCCTTTCGATACACTGATGCTGTACCCGTTTTCGCGATTTCGGGTCGGAGCCGGGTGGACTGGCCGGAAGATACACTTCCGGATCAGACCGACTGGCAATTACCGGAGTCGGCTTGGAGGGATCGCGACTGGATGAGGAACGACGGGAGCATGAGGAGGAAGAAAGAGAATCGGAAGAAACTGACAACCGAATCCGTTGATGGACGCTCCATCGGGCTCCGCACTCGTAAGTGCTCAC
>JAAFHI010000230.1 GCA_013298335.1 Actinomycetota bacterium | reverse complement strand
TGTCGAGCAGGGAATCCTCGTCGAGATGCTCGATTTCGCGACCCTGGACGAAAATCCGTCCGGAATCGGCAGTTTCGAGCCCGGCGGCGGTCCGCAGCAGGACGGTCTTGCCTGATTCGGTCAGCCCGGTGATACAGATGACTTCATCTGGTTCCAGCCGAAAACTGACGTCCTCCAGGACAGTCAGATCACCAAAGGAAATTCCCACGTTTTGAAATTCGAGTGCAGCGAATCCAGCTTTTTCATCGGACATGATGATACCTCTCGGAAGGTGCTGATTCTGGGGTTGCACCTGAATTGTCGGCCCCAATCGAAAGGCCGTCAAGGAAGCCGCTTTTCTTCCGGACCGACGATGGGTAAGGTTCGGGAACGCACAACACACACTGCAATCGAAACGGTTTACCCTGCCATGTCAACGGTTACGGTCGTCGAGTACGACAATCTCACCAACGCCGAATTTCTCGAACGCCACGCCAAAGCCGGCTGCATCGGGCTCGCCGGAGGGCCGCACATCATTGAAAAGATGATTCGTCGCGCCCAGCGTCACCAGCGCGACGACGGCTCGTGGAGTTTGTGGGGGCATGCGTTCATTTTTCAGGGGCGTCGCCACGACGGACACCACTGGGTCATGGAATCCGATCTGGACATTCACCGGCGGATCATCCGCCTCGGCGTCCAGGAAAACCGGATTACCAAGTACCACGACGACGGCTACTTCACGAGCCTCGCCATTCTTGATTTCGGGCTGGATGAGGCTCAGGCGACCAAAGTTCTGGCCGAGGGATTGAACCTGCTCGCGAGCAACACGAAGTATTCGCTCCGGGAAGTCTTCGGGACGTTTCTTTCGCTCCAGGAAGATCGTCTTCGGGAACGGAAAAACATCCTCGAACGTGACCGCGCGATGTTCTGCTCAGCGTTTGTTCAGCACCTTTTCCTCGCGGTCGGAATTGATTTCGCCCCGGAAATCGAAACCAAGAACACGACCCCCGAGGACATCGCCCAGACGACGATTCCCCACGCGCGGTACGTGCTCGACCGTCCGGTTCAGAAGAAAAAGTTGAGACTGCCGATTCCGGACAAGGTTCGTTCGACGCTGAAGCGGCTCACGTAAGTTTTTGAACACAAAGGCGCAAAGACACAAAGGCACAAAGAATTGAAATGGTTACCGGACGATTTCAATTGAGAGAATCCGGTCGCCCCGGGTAAGGCGGTCCATGACGTCGAGGCCGTTGATGACGCGCCCGAAAACCGTGTACCCGCCGTCGAGGTGCGGTTGCGCCGAGTGGCAGAAGAAAAACTGGCTGCCGCCGGTATCCTTGCCCGACAGGGCCATCCCAATCGAACCCCGGTCGTAGGGCTTTTCGTTGATCTCGCAGCGAATCTGGTACCCCGGCCCGCCGTTGCCGTCGCCGCGCGGGTCGCCGCCCTGAACCACGAAGTTCGGAACGACCCGGTGAAAGGTGATGTCCTTGAAAAAGCCCTTTTCGGTCAGCGAAACGAAGCTGTCTACCGTCAACGGCGCTTCTTCCGGGAAAAGTTCGACCTGAAGCACCCCTTTGGTGGTTTCAAGGATGGCCTGCGGGTTCAGTCCGTAGCGTTTGACCACCAGTTGATAAAACTTTTCATCGCGTCCCGTCCGGCAGATGCCGATCCGGGTCCGGATGTCGCTCTCCTGCTTCTCCCGGTCAGCGGGGGAGAGACGGCTCAGGAGAATGCCGCCCGCTTTTTTTCTGGTCAGGTAATCCGGATCGCGAAGGGCGGAAAGCAGGGCGGTTTTGGCCGCGGGTGTGTCGTACTTTGCGAGCGCATCGAGAATTGCCAGCCGGGCATCGTTCAACTCGTCGTTTTTGGTCGCCGGAAGGGCGGCAATAAGGGCGTTGAGCGCCTCGTCGCTGTTCGGTTGTTCGGCAATCAGGCCGACGGCGGTCGCCCGAACCAGCACGTCGGGATGTTTCAACTCGCCCAGAAGAAACGGTAAAGCCTTGGTCGGGTTGTGTTTGACGTAGGCCGGTATGAGGGCTGTCCGCGCGCGCGCATCGAGTTTCGGGGTTTCGGCCAGTACGCCGAGGTAGGCGGCCAGACCGGCGTTGCCGACCGGGATTGCTTCCGCCCCGGCGCAGAAATTCGCGATGCTTTGCCATCCGTCGAAAGAAATCTGAAACCGGGTGGCCGGTTTTTCCCCCTCGCTTGCGGGTGGAAGGCCGAGGAAAGCGTTGGCATCGAGTTTGGCGACCGCCACTTCGGTTTCGGGATTTCCGCCGATGTCGCCGGTCGGGAGTTCCCTAAGTTCCTTCAACATTGAAAGCGCATCCGTGGCATTCAGGTCCCCAAGAGCGGAAGCCAGCGTCAGCGCGAAAGGCAGACCGTCCCAGGTGGCACGCTCGGCGGCGGGGACGGCTTTCAGAAGTGAGATTTGTTTGCCCAGTACTTCAATCAGTGGGGGAATGGAGGCGGAATCGCCACTGGCCCCAAGTGCCCGGGCGGCACTCACCCGGACGTTCCCATCCGTATCACCCAGCAATTTCACCAGCGCAGGCGTGGCCGCCGGAGCCTTCAGCGGTTGAAGGGCACGGGCGATATTGGCCCGGACCGTTGGATTTTCATCTCCCAGCGCGGCAATCAACGCCGGAATGGCGGCCTGCGCTTCGGGGTTGTTGGGAATCCCGGTGGTCCGGGCCAGAGCGTTCCCCGTATGCCAGCGAACCGAGGCGTTGGGTGACTTGAGCACCTTGATCAGCGCCGGAATGGTCGCCGGTTTGCGGACACGCAAAAGCGCCGTCACCGTCAGATTGGCGAAAAGTTCGGCATCGCTCCCGGCCTCGATTTTCGCGGACGGATCCGGAAGATTTACGACAAGAGACTTGAAAATATCTGCAAACTGTTGATCTCCAAGGGCTTTGACGCTCACCGGATTGGCGAGAATTTTGCCGAGGGCTTCGGCGCAGCGTCCCCGGACGACTGCGTTTTCAGACGTCCGGTTGAGCACTTTCATCAGGTCTTCGGTCCCGCGCGGGGCTTCGATTTCGCCCAGCCCGAAGGCGGCCAGCGCCCGGACGCGCGGATTTCCGTCGTCGTTGAGGCGTTCGACCAGGCTGTCCGCGCCGCGTTCATCGCCAATCCGACCGACCGCGAGACAGGCCCGCCGCCGGACGCGGGCATTCGGTGAATGAAGAAAAATCTTCAACTCCGCTTCGCTGTAATTGCGCTGGTCTTCGAGTTGAAGCAACCGGGCGTAGGCGCGCTGGGCGGAATTGGTCCTGACCAGCGTGGGCGGGATGGTGGATTTGGGGATGTCCTGAGCTGGTACGGCGACCGGTAGGATCGTCAAAACAACAATCAAAGCGCAAAGGCGCAAAGGCGCAAGGGCGCAAGGAAAAAAATCGAGGATTGAATATTCTTTGCGTCTTTGGGTCTTTGCGTCTTTGCGTTTCATGCTGTTTTTACTTCTTTCCCGTCAATGAATACCGCGACCGGCGCACCCCGCAGTTCCCACTTGTCGAACGGGGAATTGCGGCTTTTCGAGGCCCACCCGGAAACATCCACCGAGACGGTTTTTTCGACATCGAGGACCGTAATATCGGCGGGAGCGCCAATCTTCAACGTTCCGCCGGGAAGGTTGAACAACTTCGCCGGTCCGGTCGAAAACAGCTCCACGATGCGCGGCAGGCTGACGGCGTTCGTCCGGTGAAGTCGGTCGAGCATCAGACTGACCGCCGATTCGAGGCCGATAATGCCGAACGGCGAGTGGGGAAGGACCTGATCCTTTTCGAGACCGGTGTGGGGTGCGTGGTCGGTGGCGATGGCCCCGATGGTCCCGTCGGCGATGCCTTCGAGGAGCGCGTCAACGTCCGCCTGGGTCCGAAGCGGCGGGTTCATTTTGGCGTTCGGGTTGTAGCCCTCAGTCAAATCCTCGGTCAGCGCGAGGTGGTGGGGCGTCACTTCGCAGGTGACGTTCAGTTCTTCGGCTTGCGCCCGCCGGACGAGTTTGAGGGAACCGGCGGTACTCAAATGGGCGATATGAACGTGTGCTCCGGTCAATTCCGCCAGCACGATGTCGCGGGCCACATCGACTTCTTCCGCTGCGCGGGTCATTCCGCGCAGACCGAGCAGCGTCGAGTAGTACCCCTCGTTGATAACGCCGCCAGCCGCAAGTTCCTTGTTTTCACAGTGATCCACGACCGGAATGCCGAAATCGGCGGCGTATTCCATCGCCCGGCGCATCAGTTGAGCGTTTGAAACCGAGTGCCCGTCGTCGGAAATGGCCACCACGCCGGCTTCGACCATCCCGCCGATTTCGGCCATCACCTGACCTTCGAGACCCTTGGTAATCGCCCCGATGGGATACACCCGGACCGCCGCCGATTCCCGGACGCGGTCGAGGATGAAGCGCGTGACGAGCGGGGAATCGTTGACCGGCGACGTGTTGGCCATGCAGCACACGCCGGTGAAGCCGCCCCGGGCCGCCGCAAGCGTGCCGGTGGCCACGGTTTCCTTTGAAGTAAAACCCGGTTCACGCAGGTGTACGTGGATGTCGATGAAGCCAGGAGCAATGACAAGTCCAGTTGCATCAAAGACTTCCGTGTCGGTCGGAAAGTCGAGAGCGTTCCCGATGGCTGAAATCACGCCGTCGGAAATCAGCAGATCGGTGATGCGGTCGAGGTTTTGCGAGGGATCGACGAGGCGTCCGTTACGAATGAGGAGAGGCATTGATTTTGATTGAAGATTTCTGATTTTCGATTTCGGCAAGCGATTTCGAAGGGGTCGGTTGAAACGACAGGGTATTGGAAAAAATCGGAAATCTTCAATCGAAAATCGAAAAAACGGTTATTGACCGGGGCCGACCCCGGCATTTGAAGCGGTTGAAGGTGGTTTTGAGCCCTGCTGAACTTGCCTGACCACGTCCTTCAGAAAACTGTCCGGACTTTCATTCAGAACCTTGCGATAGATGTCCTGCGCTTCGGATTCATGTCCCGCCAGGTCGAGCATGAAACCCTCAAAAGCCAGCGAGGTATAGTCTTTGGGAGAGAGATTCACCGCCTTACCGAAATTCCAGGCCGCCATTTCGTAGTTCTGTTTTTCCCATTCGATAAGGCCCTTGTAGTTCCAGGCAGCGTTCCGCATTTGGAGGTCCCGGGTACTTTCGATGGCCTGGTCGAACCGCATGGTCGATTCATTGAATCTGTTCTGGTGAAAGAGGCAAATCCCCAGGTTCAGGTTGGCCCCGGCATGAATCGGTTCAATTTCCAGTACCCGTCGAAACTTTGCCTCCGCCTCGACATACCTTTTGTTTTGAAGGAGATCCAGACCTTCCTGGTGGGCTCCTTCAACCAGAATTCCCGGTCTGACGACGGGTGGGCGAACCGGGCCGGACGTCGGAATCGTTGTTGGAGTGGTGAAAAAATAAGCGAGAAGTAATCCCAATATGACCCCGGCGACCAAGATCATGCCAACCAGCAGGCCGATGGAAAGGAGCAGCAAATCCCGTATCCGGTCGGGTTTGGCCGGGGCCGGTTGGGGCGGGACCAGTTGCAAGACCGGATATTCCGGCTTGGGCATGATCCGGGCTTCCCGACGGGGTGTTGGCGGCATTTCGAATACATGCGCCAACGGGTCAACCCGTGTATTCGGGTTTCGCCTTTCCGCGGTATTTAAACGAGCCATGATTCACCTTCTTTAAATTGAACAAGTTGAATATGCTCAGTGAGTTAACGAGTTTTTATTGGCCGGGACCAATACCGGCATCGGTTGCCGTGGCCGGTGGCATCTCACCGTTTTTCACCTTTTTCACGATGACTTTCAGATCCTGAGGGATGTTTCCATCAAGCACTTCATCCAAAATCGGCGTTGCTTCGGTTTTCTTGTTATCCAAAACGAGCATGAATCCCAAAAACGCCCGGGGAGTGAGATCGGTCGAGTTTTGACGGAATGCTTCGCGAAAATCGTCCGCCGCATCGCTGTAATTTTTGTTCTCCCAATTCGCGAGGCCACTATAGTTATGGGCGATATTTTTGCATTTCTCGTCGTCACACAGTCTGGTGGCTTCCTTTAATTCACTGATCGCCTTGGTCAGTTTGTTCTGTTGGAAAAGGGCAATTCCCAGATTCAAATGGGC
>JAAFHI010000745.1 GCA_013298335.1 Actinomycetota bacterium | reverse complement strand
GATTTGAAATATTTGCAGGGAATTCACCGCGACCGGCTGGACGACCAGCGGCGGGACGGTTGGCGCCGCGCCGCGCGGGAGGATTCGGCGCAGTCCGTCGGGTGTTTCCTCAAAATGGCCGATCTGAAGCATGCGGCTGTTGGCCGCGTGCGCGGCGAGGCGGACCGACCGTTCCAGACAGGCGGCGAACACGGCGTCGCGAATTACCGCCGTGGAGTGAAAATCGCCTTCGGTCATCCCGAAGATTAGAAAGTTGCGTTTGAAGTGGCCGTGCCAGAGGCGTTCGAAGGCCGTTTCGAGCGATCCCGCGAACGCGTGCGCGTCCGCGAGCAGGCGGGTGCCGTCGGGCGCGCGGAAGACGCGGGCGATGGCGAAGCCGTCCGGTTCAAGGGCGAGAAACCCGAAATCGGCGAAGGATTCGAGCGGAAATTCACGACCGTCGCTGAGATGGGCGAAACGCCCGGAGACGGAAAATTGAGAATTGAGAGTTGAGAATTGAGAATTTGGTTCTGGCGGGAGATCGGTCATTGAAGAATAGGCGTTTTCAGCGGATTGAAATTCTCAATTCTGAATTCTCAACTCTCAACTCTTCCGCGTTTCCCCCGATTCGCTCGAAGACTCGCATCATCGGGGGCTACATTCGGACACCCGCCGTGCTGGTTTCCAGACCAGGCCATGAAATCCAGCCCACAAATCCGCTGGGGTCAGGAGAATTGAGAGTCCTGTTCGGGTGGCAGGTTGGTTATCGAAGAACCGGCATTTTCAAACGGATTGAAATTCTCAATTCTCAATTCTCAACTCTCAATTCTCCACTACTCCGGCAGCCCCCACCGGCGGACGGTGCCGTCCTGGCTGCACGACAGGGCGTGGCCGCCGTCGGCGCTGAAGGCAACGTGGTGAATTTTGTCGGTATGTCCCTGATAGCAAATGATTTGGTGGCCACTTTCGACATCCCAGAGCCGGACGGTGCGGTCGTCGCTGCCCGACAGGACGCGCTTTCCGTCGAAGGCGAAGGCGATGCTGTTGATGTGGTTGCCGTGTCCGATGAAGACCTGGACATCGGTGCCGGTGGCGAGTTCCCAGATGCGGACGGTCGAATCGAGGCTGACCGAGGCCGCGATGCGTCCGTCGGGGGCGAAGGCCGCCTGCTGCGCGCCGTAGGTGACGTGGCCGGTGTCGAGGCGCTTGATGCGGCGGCGGTTTTCAATTTCTCCCGCCTTCATCTGTTTGAGTTCGCCGCCGACCAGGCGCTGGCGGTCGTCGGAAATCGCGACGTTGAGCGAGTCGTAGGTCGTTTCGGCGGGCGGCAGGTGGAGCATCTGGCGTCCGTCGCCGGTTCGCCAGAGGTAGGCGTCGCCGCTGACCGTCATCGCCAGAATCATTTTTCCGTCGGGTGAAAAGGCGGCGCTCGCGATTTCGTCGGCGTGGCCGGAAAACCGGCGCACTTCGCGTCCGGTGCCGGTTTCCCACAGCCGGACGGTCCGGTCCTGGCCGCCGGTCAAAACGTAGCGGCCGTCGGGCGAGAATCCGACCGCCGTCACCTGCGAGTGACCGAAGAGCCGGCGCAGTTCGCCGCCGCTCTGGGCGTCGCGCAGGCGGAGGCTGTCGTCGCCGCCGCTGAACAGGGCGAGCCGGTTGTCGGGACTGATCGCCGTGCAGCGCACCGGGAACATCCGCCCGGTCGCGAACCGGCTGATTTCCTTGCCGCTGTCGCTCGCGAACAGGCCGATGGTCTGGTCGCGCCGCGCCGAGAGAAAAAACTGGCCGTCCGCCGAGAACGCGAGGCTGTTCGGGTAGGCGTGACCGGGATAGACGCCGATTTCGCCGATTTTGTCGGCCTTGCGGAGCGGAACGCGCCCGCCGAACGGCAATTTCGCCCCTTCGGCGGCGAGCAGTTGCGCTTCGAGCGGGGTGGCGTCGATTTCGAGGGTCGAGGAAAGGTCGAACAGCGGCGAGAGTTCGCCGCTCAGGACCGGCTGGATCAGCGGCGGTTCGCCGGTGGCCGGCGATTCGCCCCCGTTCGTCAGCGGAATGTCGACGCCGAGCGTAGTCGGGGCGAGCGATGGCAGCGCGGGGGTGAATTTCCCCGACGAGAAGCCGAACATGTTGTCGCCGATGGCCCCGATGAATTCCTTGGCGAATTCCTCCGCGTTCGGACGCTTGAGCGGGTCCTTCTCGAGCGAATGCATGATGACTTTTTCGACATCGGGCGAAATCGAGGGACAGAATTCGGTCATCGGCGGCGGCTGGTCGTTGACCTGCATCCACATCACCGCCACGAAATCGCCTTCGAGCGACTCGAAGGGCAGCCGTCCGGTGAGCATCTGGTAGAGCACGATGCCCAGACTGTAGACGTCCGACCGACCGTCATAGGGCTTGTTGCGCATCCGCTCGGGGGCCATGTATTCGGGCGTCCCCATCAGAATCCCGGTCGCGGTCAGGTTCCGGCCCGGTTCCTTCGACGCCCGCGCCAGCTTGGCGATGCCGAAGTCGAGCACCTTCACGATTTCGCCGCGCCGCGTCTTGTGGAGAAAAATGTTATCCGGCTTGATGTCGCGGTGGATGATGTCGGAGGCGTGCGCCTCGGTCAGGACGTCGCAGACCGGCACGACGATTTCCGCGCACCGGGCGAGCGTCACGCGCCCGCGATCCATCAGTTCATCGCTCAAAGGACGTCCGTCGAGCAGTTCCATCACCAGATAGGCGTAGCCGTCGGGGGTAATGCTGAAGTCGAGAATCGAGACGGCGTTCGGGTGCGACACCGTACAGGCCGACACGCCCTCCTGCCGGAACCGTTCGAGGTTCTCGGGCGTGGCGTTGTTGACGTTGGAATGGAGAACCTTCACCGCCACCGGGCGATTGAGGTTGAGATGCGTCGCGCGATACACGGCCCCGAATCCGCCGATGCCGATTTTGGCCTCGATACGGTATTTGCCGTCCAGGACGGCCCCGATAAACGGGTC
>JAAFHI010000947.1 GCA_013298335.1 Actinomycetota bacterium | reverse complement strand
TCACCGCCGCGCAGATCTGGAAAAGGATGGTCGCCGTCGCTTCGTAACTGAGCGCCTTCTGCTCGTGGAGGCGGTGACGCAGGTCCTGCCCGACCAGAAATTCCATCACCAGATAGACGGTACCGTCCGCCGTGACCCCAAAATCGCTCACGCCGACCGCGTTGGGATGCTTGATGCGGGCCGCCGTCTTGGCTTCCCGGCGAAAACGGTCAATGGCGTTGGCGCTCGAAACGATCTGACGACTGAGCAGCTTGACGGCGACGGTGGTGTCGATGTGGATGTGGGTGGCCCGAAAAACCTGTCCCATCCCGCCTTCGCCGATTTTTTCCTCGAGCTGATACTTTCCGTCAAGAATGCTCGAGACAAGCGTGCCCCCGTCATGGGGGCAAAACTTCAACCCTTCGTCAAAAACCCTGTCGCAGGTGAGGCAACGTTTCATGGTGTCTCGAAAGGAAGTCCTGGGCGGGAAAAGGCCGAGTCAACCCGGCGGAAGGTCAAAAAATCAGCGCACTGGATGACAAATTCCAGTGGTGAAGGTGAATATTGAAGCGGTAACCGTGACCTACTTTACAATAAGTCGGCAAAAACAAGACAGCGAAATTACAGGAATGCGAAAGTCGAACATGACCGACGAGTTCTCGTCGGTCATGTTCCCGCCAGTCCCGAAAACGTTGCCTTGATTACCCGTCGGACGGCTGGACAGCCGCGCAATAGGCCGCGTAAACCTCGTCGAAAACAGCATCCCACGAAGATTTCAGCGCATGCGCCCGCGCGGCATCCCGCATGCCCAGCCGGAGGGATTCATCCTCGACCAGTCGTTTTGTGGCGGCGATGAAATCCGCGTCGGTGGCGGTGACCAGCCCGCAGACACCGTCCTCGACGAGAAATTTCGGACCGCCCGCGCCGGTCACGACGCAGGGGACGCCGGAAGCGAGCGCTTCCAGAATCACGTTTCCGAACGTGTCCGTCCTGGAGGGAAACAGAAACACGTCGAGATCGGCGTAGGCCCGCGAGAGGTCCTCCCCGCGCAGAATGCCCGTGAAGGTCGCCCCCGGCACGTTGGCTTCGAGCCAGCCGCGCTCGCTGCCTTCTCCGATGAAAAACACCTCGACGGCGGTCCGCCCGGCATCGCGCAGCGTCCGGGCAATCTCGGCAATCACCCGAACGTTTTTTTCGGTACTCAACCGCCCGACGAAGCCGAGCCGGATGCGACCGTCATCCCGACGGGAACGATGAGCCGGCGAAAACAGGGCCGCGTCGATGCCCCGCTGCATCAGGAAAGTCTTGCGGCCCGTCATTTCCTCGACCAGCGACATCAGTTCGCGATTCGGCGCGAGGCACACCTTCGCGAACCGGTCAAAGGCCATCGTCGCGCGCAATGATTCGCGCTCGGCCCACTCGCCGACCGAACTTCGCACAAGGTCGGGGAACGGCCCGAGCACTTTTTCGAGACGCCGCCCGGCATATTCATGGACATTCGTATGCCACGACATCACGAGCGGCACGCGCAGCGATTTCGCCACCCGAACGCCCATCTGACCGATGTCGCTCGGCCCGGTGACATGCACCACGTCGGGGCGGAACTCACGCACCGCCGCGCGTACGTCATCGACATAGCGCCACAGCCCCAGATCGAAGTGCAGGTCGGTTTCGACGGAAAAGGAAAATTTGCCCCGCGCCAGTTCGAACGCCTGGGTCGAACCGGCTTCGAGGCGGCTGGTGACGTCCGCGCACCGGACGGTGAAGAAGGGAACGTCTCTTTTGCGGGCGATGCCTTCAAGCGTCCGGCAGGTGCGCGCGACGCCGTTGGCCTCATGAAAAGAATCGGGGAAAAACGCGACTCGGAGCATGTGATTTTCGATTGACGATTTTCGATTTCAGATTTGGACTTCACCAACTTGACCACAGGTTGCCGACAACCCTGAAGCTGATTTGAAATCGAAAATCTTCAATCGAAAATCATCCCATTTCGACCGGGTTGGGTTTCGGCAGCATCAGCTTCAGCGCCGACCGGACCTGTCTTCGACCGATTCGTCCAAAGGCCCAGGCGGCCGCGCGTCCCCACCAGGGCGCGTTGTCTTGCCAGTAATGGCTCAACGGCCTCGTGACGTCCTGATCGTTCACGTAAAACAGGCGCTCCGTCCAGTGCCGGGTTCCCTCGGGAAAATCCGGATAGTAATCCATGATCTCCGCCGCCGCCGACAGCACGCGCAGGGTCATGTTTTCCTGATAGCCGGGCAGCACCGCGACGTGACTCACTTTATCCTTGCGGATTTCCTCGACCATTTCGCCAAACGTGGCCGCTTCGGTCAGGTTGACCAGCGTATTCGG
>JAAFHI010000255.1 GCA_013298335.1 Actinomycetota bacterium | reverse complement strand
TCAGCCGCCCGCCCAGACGCTTATCGAACTCGGTTTCAGCCCCGAGGAAGCCTCGAAAATCAAGATCGTCGAAGGCCACGGCAAGAGTCCGTCCGGCGGGGAATGCCCCAAGTGCAAGGGATCGGGCTACAAGGGCCGCGTTGGTCTCTATGAAGTCATGGAAATGAACGACGAACTCCGCGAGCTGATTCTCATCGGCGCGTCGGCGCTCGAACTGCGCAAGAAGGCCGTCGAGCATGGCATGCTCACGTTGCGACGGAGCGGATTACGAAAAATCATGGACGGCGTCACGACTATCGAGGAAGTGGTCCGCGAAACCGTTTTGTAAAGGTGTCGGGCGTCGGGTGTCGGGTATCAGGTTTTCACCGGTACTTCGACGACCTTCTCCTTTTAACCTGAAACCCGACACCCGAAACCTGAAACCTTCTTTGAGGAGGGCACAATGTCATCGAACCTGGTATTGAGCGATTTGCTGCGCAAGATGATCGAACTGGGAGGTTCGGACCTTCACATCACCACGAATTCGCCGCCCCAGGTTCGCGTGGACGGCCACCTGCGGCCCCTCGACCTTCCCGAGATGACCCCCGCCGACACCAAGCAGTTGGCGTATTCGGTGCTGACGGACGCGCAGAAACACCGCTTCGAGGAAACGCTGGAACTCGACTTCTCCTTTGGTATCAAGGGGATGTCGCGTTTTCGCGCCAACCTGTTCAACCAGCGCGGTGCGGTCGGCGCGGTCTTCCGGGCGATTCCCTATGAAATTCGGACCTTCGACGCCCTCGGTCTCCCCCCCGTCGTCAGGAAACTGTGTGAGAAGCCGCGCGGCCTCATCCTGGTGACCGGCCCGACCGGGTCCGGCAAGTCCACGACGCTCGCCTCGATGATCGACAAGGTCAATCAGGACCGCCACGAGCACATCATCACCATCGAGGACCCGATCGAGTTCCTCCATCCGCACAAGAACTGTCTGGTGAACCAGCGGGAAGTCCACGCCGACACCCATAGCTTCTCGAATTCGTTGCGCGCCGCCCTCCGGCAGGACCCGGACGTCGTGCTGATCGGGGAAATGCGCGACCTTGAAACGGTGGAAACGGCCCTCCGAATCGCCGAAACGGGCCACTTGACCTTCGGGACACTGCACACCAACTCGGCCTATTCGACCATCAACCGTATCATCGACATTTTCCCGTCCCACCAGCAGTCACAGATTCGGACCCAGTTGAGCCTCGTGCTCGAAGGGGTGCTCTGTCAGTCGCTGCTGCCGAAAGCCAACGGGCAGGGACGGTGCATGGCGCTCGAAATTCTCATTCCGAACTCGGCCATCCGAAACCTGATCCGCGAAGACAAGATCCACCAGGTCTACGGTATGATGCAGACCGGTCAGGACAAATTCGGGATGCAGACATTCAACCAGGCGCTTCTGAGCCTCTATCTCCAGCGCCAGATTACGCTTGAACTCGCCATGGCGCGTTCACACAATACCGACGAATTGCAGGATTTGATCAACCGTGCCACCAGCGGGGTGGGCGGTCCCGGCGGTCCGGGAATGCCTCCGGGTGGACGACCGATGCCGCCCGGCGGGCCCGGACAGCGTCCGGGAATGCCGCCGCCTCCGGGCATGCGGCGATAGGAATGACCGAATTGCTCCAGCCGATGGGAAAGCACTGGATTTTTCGTGTTCTCGTCCGGGTTTCCCGGTCGGCTTCTTTTCAAGACCAGGGCATCCAAGTAGAATGGCCGCACGCTGAACATTACGTATGAAGTCGTGCCGCCGGCTGGCAAATTGCCGAAACGGGCCACGTCCGCACACTGACCAACCCGTCGTGTGCCACCGCACAAGTCCATGACGGCTGAAGGAGCTGATTGAATATGCCGACCTACGTCTACACGGGGCGCAACCAGATGAACCAGGCGGTGCGGGGTGAACGCTCGGCCCAGAACCGTGACCAACTTGAGTCAATGCTTCGAAAGGAGCAGGTCACGCTGCTCAGCATCAAGGAGAAGGGCAAGGATATCTCGGTGCCCCGACTGGGGGCGACCCAGAAGGTCAAGGCCAAGGAACTCGCCATCTTCACGCGCCAGTTCTCGGTCATGATCGATGCCGGTCTCCCGTTGGTTCAGTGCCTCGAAATTCTGGGACAGCAGCAGGAAAATAAATACTTCAAGCAGGTCCTGACCCAGGTCCGGACCGACGTCGAGTCGGGGATGACGCTGTCCGACTCTCTGGGCCGCCATCCGAAGGTCTTCGAGAACCTCTACGTCAACATGGTCGCCGCTGGAGAAACGGGCGGTATTCTCGACATCATTCTTCAGCGGCTTTCGATCTACATCGAAAAAATCGTCAAACTGAAATCCGACGTCGTCTCGGCGTTGATTTATCCGACCGCCGTCATCGCCCTCGCCGTCGTCGTCATTTCGGTCATCATGATCGTCGTGATTCCGGCCTTTCGAAACATTTTCGAAGGGCTGATCGGTCCGGGTGAACGGTTGCCGTTGCCCACCGAAATCGTCATTGGCATAAGTAACTTCCTGGCGAGTTACTGGTGGGTACTGGGAATCGTCGGCGGGGCGACTTTCTTTGCCGTGCGTTCTTACTACCGAACGCCGAACGGCCAGCGCCGCATTGACGGCATCATGTTGAAACTTCCGATTATTGGTCTGATTCTTCTGAAGATTGCAGTGGCCCGATTTTCACGAACGCTCGCCACGCTGCTCTCCAGCGGCGTCCCAATCCTGGAGTCCCTCGACATCACGGCCCGAACCGCCGGAAACATGGTCGTCGGCGACGCCATTTCCCGCGTTCGGACGTCCATTGAACAGGGCCAGACCATCGTCGAGCCGTTGAAGGCCAGCGGGGTTTTCCCGCCGATGGTCTGTCAGATGATTGCCGTCGGAGAACAGACCGGCGCGCTTGACGCGATGCTTTCCAAGATCGCCGATTTTTATGAACAGGAAGTGGACGCGGCCATCGCCAACCTGCTGACCCTGATTGAGCCCGTCATGATCGCCTTCCTCGGCGTCACCATCGGGGGCATCGTCATCGCGATGTACCTGCCGCTGTTCATGCTGGTCGGTAAACTGGCCGGTAAATAACGGAAACACTTCGCCGGATCGAATTCAGGGGTTTGCTTCGGCAAGCCCCTTTTGCTTTCCCGGAACGGTTCGGGCGCATGTATATAAAGGATCGCGCGCGCGTACGATGAACGAATCTTCAAAGTTCCGGAAATCGGACCTGGACCTGAACCGATCCGTTGCGGCGCTACAGTTGAATGGAAACCGGGGTTTTGAGGGGGCAGGCCAGCCAGAGTTCCTCGATGGCGCTGTTTTCAAGGGCGATGCACCCCCAGGTCCAGTCCTGTCCGGTCCCGCCGCCGTGGATGCCGACCTCGCCGCCCAGTCCGGTATTCCAGAGGGGACGGGTTTTCGACCGGTTGGCCGCCAGAATCTGTCTGTATTCCGCCGCGGAGATCAACTTGTCGCGCAGGCCGCGTTCCGCGTCCTCGGTATTCGGGTAGCTGAGACCCAGAAAAAGGTGAAACTTGCTGAGGTCGTTCCGGGTGCAGACATAAAATTCACCGACCGGGGTCCGGTGGTCGCCCTGCCGGACCTTGTCCAGTTCGGGATCGGCGCCGAGGGCGGTGCCGAAGGACGTCACCAGCTTTCCTTCCGACCACAATTCCAGACGCCGGTCGTGTTTGAAAATCCGGATGTGGGGCGACGTCAGCGGGAAGGCGACACCCGCCGCTTCGGCGGCCTTCCTCAAGCGGGTTTCGGCGTCGCCGGATGGCTCGACCCGCTGGGCCGGCAGCGGCGGTGTTTTCGGCGGGGCGTGACTGCCTTTGGAATCGGGCATGGATTTGACTCCGGCGCACCCCACGAAAAAGAGCGCCGCCAGAAAAAACGAACCGTGGAGTTTACGCGGACGACCGGCTGCGTGTAGATTCGTGGCGTATCGCATCTTCTGCATCCCCACCTTTTCATTCAATAAGCCGAAAGGAACTCGCGTTCAATGATTCGCGTGTTATTCGTCTGCACCGCCAACATCTGCCGTTCGCCGATGGCCGAGGGCATTTTCAAGAAACTGGTCGCGGATGCCGGTTTGAGTCATGCAATCGAGTCCGACTCGGCTGGAATCTCGGCCATGCGGCTCAATGAGTCTCCCGATCCACGAACCCAGCGGACATCCCTGCGCTACGGAATCGACGTTTCGGCGCTCCGGTCGCGCGAAATCCAGCGCGGCGATTACGAACATTTCGACTATCTTTTAGCCATGGACCGGACCAATTACAACTATTTGCGGTCCCTTTGTCCACGTGGAATGGAAAGCAAAATCTACATGATGCTGGAGTTTGCGCCGTTCGACGATCTTTCCGAGGTTCCCGATCCCTATTCCGGCGGCGAGGACGGATTCGACGTGATCTTCCAGGTGCTGGAAGTCGCCGCGCGCGGTCTGCTGGCCCATATTCAGAAGACCCGGCTTCTTCCGGCCTGACCGGTTCAAAGAACGCAGGCTTGACTTTATGGAGTCAAGTTCACTACAAACGTGGTTTGGTGTTTTCGCCTGTCGGGGCGTGGCTCAGCCTGGTAGAGCATTCGCTTTGGGAGCGAAGGGTCGCAGGTTCGAATCCTGCCGCCCCGACCATCACTTCCCGCTTCAGAGTTTCGGGTTCACGGCGCGAAACCGTGACTGCGCCGCCGGCTTGAATGCGGAATCCCGGACGAACGACGGACCCGATGACCATTTCGACCCTTGCCGCGCCATTTCTCACGACCGTTACTCAAAAATTACAGGCTTTCGGCTGGTGGCTGGCGGGGTTTGGCCTTTTCGGCGTCTTCTCCCTGATGTTGGTTGATTCCCTGATCCCGCTTGTCGGGGTTCCGGAACTGGCCCTCGTCACGTTGATTCTGGAGAAACCGGGCCAGTGGATCATCGCGGCCTTCATGGCCGCTCTCGGTTCGACCATCGGATCGCTCATCTTCTACAGTTTTGTCCGGCTGGCCGGTCAGCGGTTCGCGAAATCGATTTCCCCGACCCGTCGGGCGAAAATCGAAGGGCTGATCCGACGGTACGACATCCTGATTCTGATCGGTGCCGCGGTGATGCCGCCGCCGTTCCCGTTCAAACCCTTTGTCATCTGCGCCGGACTGATCGATTTTCAGTGGTGGCGGCTCTTTACCGGACTTCTGATCGGAAGAACAGTCCGCTACGCCGTCCTCGCGTTTCTGACCGTCCGCTACGGCAAGGACGCGCTTGAAATCGTTCGGCACAATGCCGGGTGGTTTTTCCTCGGCGTCGGAATCCTCGCGCTGGTGATCATTGCCTACAACCTGATCGTCCGTCGGCGCGGTAATGGCGGAGATGGTCCGTCCGAGGAACAACCCGCCGCCGGTACCGCCCGTCCGCAGGATGCCTGACTTCCGCCACGGCGGCATTCGCCATGCTGAACTTCTTCCGCTACGGGTGTTCAACGTTACTGGTTCTCGGGGGCGCGATTCTGGCTTTCCTCGCGCTGGTCGACGCCTTTCGCGCCGAACGGAACTGGATCGCCATTCTGGTCATGCTCGTCCTTGGCGTGGGCGCTTTTCTGGGCGGCACGGCGGTCATCGAAATTTCCAACGCGCGGGTCCGTCGGGCTGGTGAAGCCGATGCGCTCGAACGTCTCCCCCGGCTTGCCGCCGAGCATGGCGTGGTGACGACCGCGATGCTCTACGACCTGACCTCGCTCAGTACCATGCAGGCAACCCGTTTTCTCGAACGGCTGGTCGAAAGCGGGCGACTTGAGCGGGTCCCGCACGGCGC
>JAAFHI010000621.1 GCA_013298335.1 Actinomycetota bacterium | reverse complement strand
CCCCGGAATTTCGCGCAGGGTCCGGCCTTCTTCAGCATCAACCTCCGGATGAGCAAGACCATCGGCTTCGGCGGTTCACGCGGCGGCGACAAGGCCCAGAACGCCGCTGGTGGCGGCGGTCGTGGCGGCGGTGGCGGTGGTGGTGGAGGCCGCGGTGGTGGTGGTGGTGGATTCGGCGGCGGCATGCCCGGAATGGGCGGTGGTGGCCGCGGCGGGGGCGGCGGGTTCGGGGGCGGTGGTTCCGACAACCGCTTCAGCCTGACCTTCTCGGTCCAGGTCCAGAACATCCTCAACCGCACGAACCTCGGCTCGCCGGTCGGGAACCTCTCCTCGCCCTTCTTCGGCCAGTCAATTTCGACGGGCGGCGGATTCGGATTCGGCGGCGGCGGCGACACGTCGGCGGGCAACCGCCGGGTGACGCTCAGTGCCCGATTCAACTTCTAAAGAGCCGGTCAGAACCTGAAACGCGGCGGCGGAATGCATCCGCCGCCGCGTTTTTTTTTGGAAACACATGATTCCGAAGGGTTTACACCATTTTCGAGGTTAGGCGCCGAGCGGAAAGGAGCGGTCGGGATTCAGGGCCAGACGGGGCTGGTTGAACCCGATGGCGACCTTGAAGCGGGGCGTCCGGCTGAAGGCATCGACTACCGCCGGATCGAACCAGGTACCGCGCCGTTCAAGTAACTCCTTCCAGACCACGGCGGCATCCTCGCCGGGCCGGTCGCCGTGATCCTCGGTGCCGGAAACGAAGAAATCGGCCACGCCGATGATACGGGCAATCAGCGGAATCGCCTCACCCGAGAAAAAGCACCGGGGATAGCCGCCGCCCGCGAAATGAACCTGGTGAAAAAGGACGGCGTCCACGATGAACCGATTGACGCCGAGGTCTCGCAGGATTTCCGCGCCAAGAACCGGGTGCGCCTGGAATTTCAATAATTCCTGACGCGATTGACCTCCAGTCCGAAGGCGGATTTCCTCTTCGAGCATGACTTTTCCGATGTCATGAAATCGCCCGGCCAGTCGAATCGGGTCAATCCGGTTGACCGAAGTGAAGGGATACTCAAGCGCTTCGGCGATTTGGGCGGCGACCTCTCCGACCATTTGACCATGTTCGATCAGGCAATATCCCGATCCCTGATACGCCCGATGCATCATGGATTCGAGATGGTCGATCAGCGAGGCGTTTCCAAAATCGAAAGCGTCAACGAAGGAACTTTGGCGGTTCATGGCGGCATTTCCCTTTCACCTGAATCCGCACCGTACTCCACCGGGTGAAACACCGGGTTACGGGCAGCTTTCAGAAAGGAAACACGACCGGCCTGGCCGGAAAGGCGTCGCGGGTCACCCGTTTGAGGACCGCCCGCCCCGAACGGGGTTTTCAATTTTCCCGGGCGTATGACTTGATCCGGGTGAAAAACCGGTTGATGTCCCCCTGGTCCCCATCCCTGGTCCGAATGACGAAAAGGCCCAGGTTCAGGGCTTTTTCCAGATGCTGCTGGTTCGTCAGGATCTGCGGCAGGGCCTGTTTCGGGAAAAACTCCGACCGGAGGACCGAAGCATGAAAGGTCTCCTTGCGGTGGCCGGATTCGTCGGTATCTTCATCCTTCCACCCAACAAAGAGGTAATAGGCGTTATCGCCCTTGACCTGAAGGAACATCTCCACGGCATCGAACGTGCCGATATAGGTGGATGATTCGGCGGCAAAAATATCCGCCGTCGTCTCGGGCGCGGAGGACTGGTTGGCCTTGATGGTGCGCGCGACCTGCCGATTCAGACGCTTGTCCGACGACACGACGGCGACCGCCTGAAGTTTTTCCGGCGGCTGAATGGCCGCAAACTGGGTCGCGACCGAGTCATACACGCCCTTGACCTCAAGGTAGAGGGTCACCATTGGTTTGTAGGCCGGGGATTTCGGATTCGTCCGATAGACCCGGTTGATCTGCTCATACGCCCCGGTCAGTTGCCGATACAAATCCCCGATTTTCCCCTGGTAGGTCTCGAAGGCCGTTCGATACCTGGCGTAATCCATGTTGCGCGGATCTGGTCGCTCCGGATTGTTTACCTTGGCGTCGATTTCCGACTTCAGCACAAGGAGCTGATCGCGGATGGAACGCAGCCCTTCCAGAATCTGACTGTCCGAAGCGACGGGTGTCTCGGACTGCGCGGCCACGGAAACGGCGGAGAAGTGACAAGGGAAAATGGTAAGCAGAGTGAAGCTGACGACAAGAAAACGAACGCCCATGGGTTCCTCCAGAGGAAAAAGTCAGGGGGACCACGAGTTTTTCACAGCGAAGTAACCAAAATGTAAAAAAAACCGGTTGGAATTGCCGGTTTTCCGGGTCGGCGGCTTTTCCGGAATTCCGAAAATGCCACGGTCGTTTCCACTCGAAAGGCTATTCTTCACGTGGAACTTTTTTCGGAGGCATGGGTTTCGAAGGCTGAAGTTTGCCCGAGAACGTGAGTCAACCTGTCATGGTGAATCCCGCTGTTCGCGTGAACTGGATCGAGCGGGCGTTTCGGCTGGCTTTTTTCATCCAGCGGAACCGCCCGGCGGCCCGCATGATCGCCGCGCGCGCCATCAACAAACTCGACGTCACCGCGGTCGCGCAGGACAAACGGCTGTACTACCAGCCGACCGGTCGCGGCGACACCCGCAAATCGCGCAACAAGGTGACCGTGGGAGAACTGTTGCTGCTGCAACGCCTGGTATTCGTCGAATCGGAATTTTTCGAGCGCGAACGCGAACATCTGGGTGAACTGACCACGCGCGACGCCATCGTCCACTACATCAAGCACCTGATTCGCATCACCAGCCGCCGGAACTCGTTTTACGTCACGCTCGGACTGTGCCGCCTGCTGTACGGATACACGACCTCCGAAACCACCGAAGTCCATTCCCTCGTGTCGCAGGACCCCGAACGGACCCACGACGACTATTACTACCGTTCGCGCAAAGCGTTGCTGCTCAAGGAATTACAGGCACGGTTCGCTGGCCGCCTGCGGACCCACAAAGGGCCGCGCGGCGAGGAAAAGCTGGAAACGCACGCCGATTCGGCCCGTTTCGCGGAACTCGTCGCCGAGGCCCTGCGATGGTTCGCGCCGTGGGACACGGACAGCGCCGTTCCCGAGACGTTCGATCCGCGAAACGATGTACTCCCCGCGCTCACCTTCGACGGCGCGGATCCCGACAAGGAGCACCGCATCGAAGTGAACCGCATCCACGCCGTCATCCATCCCGACGATTTCAATCGCCTCATTCGCGGGCTCGGCTTCCCCGCCCCGGCGGAACGCCTCGACGTCCCGAAGTTTGCCCAGGCGAGCCGGGAGGAAAACGACGACTCCCGAATGAATCCGCCCGACCCTGACGAAGAGGACTGGGAGGAAATCGAAGCGTGGCTCCTCAATGAGTCGGGGCGGCGCCGGCTGTCGCCCTC
>JAAFHI010000306.1 GCA_013298335.1 Actinomycetota bacterium | reverse complement strand
GTCTTCGACTTGTGCGGAAACGTTGCGGAATTGACGGCTTCCAGGTTCGAGCTGTATCCCAATAGCGCCGCCGTGCCCAAGGAAGGCCGGATCGTCCGGGGCGGCAGTTATGAGCGCAACAAGTCGTATGCCTATACCTACGGCCGCGCGGTATTCCCCGAAACCAAAGCTTCGCCCTCGGTCGGTTTCCGGTGCGCGAAGGATGTAACCCCCTGACTGTGTCTGTCCGTTGCCCGACTTCGGAGCGGAGGGCGCATCCACCTCAAGTAACTTCCCATGCGCCATTCAATTTTTCTGTTCCTTTCATGTCTCGTCGGCCTGTCGTTCGCCGCAACCGTTTCAGCGCAGAAGGAATACGACACGCCGGTCAAGAAGGCGACCCGCACGCGACCGAAAAATCCGGTGAAAAAACCGGTGGCCGCGAAAGTCGTCACCAACGGGGTTTTGTATCTCTCGACCGATCCGCCGGACGCGCGGGTCGCCATCACGCGCAACGGAAAAACCATCAAGAACGAGGTCGCCGTCGAGGGCGAACTTCAGGTGGAGTTGCCGCGCGGGGAATACGCGCTGCTGCTCTCGGCCAGCCGGTACAAGCCCGAGGAGCGCAAGGTCGTCATTACTCCCCGGAAACCGACCATCGAGGACGTCGAACTCACGCCGACCACGGGATCCATCGTCATCGGTCCGGTGGACGCGGATTACCGGGTAACCATTGACGGTCAGTCTCCCGCCGAGGCCGACCTGAAATTCGTCAAGGAAAAGAATCAGGTCCAGGTGCTCAACATTCCCATCGGGGAGCATCTGGTGAAGATTTCACACCCGAGCATCGTGGCGAAGGAGTTGAAAGTTCCGGTCGAGGGCGGCGCGGAAACCAACGTGACGCCGAAGTTCCAGCCTGCCATCGTCAATCTGACCGTGATGGGCGAAGTCGGGGCACAGGTCTACATCGACAATGCGTTCCGCGGCAGCATCGCCGACTCCGGTCGGACGGGCGTGCTGGCCATTCCGCCGGGCAGTCACACGGTCCGACTCGTCAAGACCGAGTTTGACCCTGCCGAAAAGACCCAGACCTTTGAACCGGGCGATGTTTCCGTGACGATTCCGCTGACACGGGTGAAGTTTTCGGACGAATCCGCCGATTTCTTCACCGATGGCGCGGCGTTCTGGGAAAAGCCCGCCACCTGGAAGGTCGAAAAGGGAAAGATGAACGTCCGCGGGCCGGGATTCGGCTTCCGCAAGGAGCCCTACAACCGTTACAAGGACTTCAAGATGGAGTTCGACGTCAAATTTCTCAACGGCAAAGGCGCGGTGTGGATCGTTCGTGCGGCAGATGCCCGGAATTACTACCTGTTCCAGTTGTGCGGCACCAAAGCCGGCACGCCCAAGACCTTCCGGACCTATCTGTGTCAGGATGGTGAACGCAAACTGCTGAAATCGGATACCATCGTCGACGACCTTTCGAATCCGAACGAGGTGTATCACGTCGTGGTTGAGGCCAAGGGGGGCGTCATCCGGCATTTGCTGCAACTTGCCAGTGCGCCCAGAGCCGAGGGCCCGCAACCGATGAGCGTACTGACCGACACCACCTTTTCTTTTGGTAATATCGGTTTCGGAACGATTGATGGTGAAGAGGCGGTGGTCCTGTCCGTGGTGACCTCGCCCTTTTGAACGTCGGTTCGAACGTCCGTAAAAGATGGAAGTTTTGCTACCGGATCGGCGACGGTCCGGTAGTCCCGTATTTAGGAAATCCCTTTTCTCGGTCGAAATCCCGCCGCTCGCGGCAATTAATTATTTCCTGAGCGATTGTCGGGCTGGAGACCACCAATTCCCATTTGAAACGCCTGAACGAGAAGTTGATCGTCAAAGGAGGAGCCGAAACACATGTTGAAAAAGCTTATCGCGCTTTTGATTCTGGTCGGAATGACCTGCGGTACGGCGCCCCTGGCTTTTGCCCAGGGGCCAACCACCGGTTCAATCAAGGGTCAGGTTTACGATATCTCGGGCAGCGGACCGGTTCCCGGGGCGAAAGTCACTGCCACCAACAACGACACCGGCCTTCCGCGCTCGACCGTGACGGACGCCAACGGAAATTTCACCATCGGATTGCTCGCGCCCGGGACCTATACGGTTGTCGCCGATTGCGACGGTTTTGAACAGCGCGAGGGCGTTTCCTCGACGGGTCAGTTCATCGTTCGACTGAGCAAGGACAATGAACTCGCCAAAACACTCATCGGTCTGGTCAAAAAAGGTGCCACCACGACTGCACCGACGCCCACGCCGACGCCTTCGACGAATGCCGCCGAGGAAGGCGGGGCCGGACTGGTCGATCTCACCGGCGCGACCCGCGGCGGCAACATCGACCGCCGTCAACTCGACGCCCTTCCGCTTCCCGGCATTCGTACCTTTGACGCCTTTGCGTTTCTGTTTCCCGGCGTGGCGCTTCCGCCGCAGCCGATCGGCACCTCCGCCGGACCGGGGGTCGGCGCGGGCGTCGGCACGTCGGGCCAGTTCGCGGTGAACGGCCTCCGCAGCCGGTCGAACAACTTCACGGTGGACGGTTCGGACAACAATGATGAAGACATCGGTGTCCGGCGGCAGGGGTTTACCTCGCTCGTCGCCCAGCCGATTGAAAGCGTCCAGGATTTCCGGATTTCGACCGCGCTGGCCGAGCCGCAGTACGGACGGAACCTCGGCGCGCAGGTCAACGCCGTCTCGCGCGGCGGCAGCCGCAACTTCCACGGCGGGGCCCAGGGCTTCTTTACCGACCAGCGCCTGATTTCCCGCAGCCCCTTCGACCTCACCGGCGGACCGGCGACCTTCCCGATTACTTCCACCTTCACCAACGGACTCCCGATTCTGCTGGATGGCGCGCCGCTCGCGCCGCGCAATCAGGTCGGAAATGAAAACCCCTTCACCCGCGTGCAGGCGGGGGCGTTTCTCGGCGGCCCGCTCGGTCCGCGCGGCTTTTTCTTCGGCGCGTTCGAAGTTCAGCGCATCAACGCCTCGCAGGAATCGAACTTCGCCGTGCCGACGGTGGCGCAGCGGGGTTTGTTCTCCAGCGGCGACACGGGTCTGGTGACCGGCGGCGGCACGCCGATTTTCCCGACCTCAATCACGGGCGACGCCGTGTTCAGCCTGTTTCCCTTCCCCAACAACCCCCGCGGACCCTACGGATCGAACACCTTCACGCAAGTCCTTCCGGCGAGCGCCGACGGAGTGGTGTTTTCGATCAAGGCGGCGCGGACCTTTGAACTGTTCAGCCGCGAACACACGCTCACCGGGCGCTACAACTTCTCGCGCGACAACACGACCCTGCCGGTGACGGGCGAGGCGCTGTTTTCCTCGCTGCGGCCCCGAGTCGGCACCCAGAACCTGTCGCTGTTTCTCGATACCCAGCTTTCCTCCCGGTTCAGCAATCAGCTCCGGGGCTCCTTCGGACGCACGCGGCTCGAATTCCGCGAAGTCCGCAATCCCTTCCTGATTCCCTCGGCAGCCTTGCCGAACACGCCCTTCCTGCTCAACGCGACGCAGGTCGTGAATGTCACCCTCTCTCCGGCGAATCCGAGCTACGTGACGTCGGGGACGGTTGAAAACGCCCTCGGTCCAATCGGGCAACTGAACGTTTCCGGCTTCAGCCCGGTCGGCGTGGATGTCTTCAACTTCCCGCAGAACCGGGTGAACAACACCTTCCAGATCGCCGACACCGCCTCGTTCGGCATCGGCGCGCACCGCCTGACCTTCGGGGTGGACATTCGCCGGGCGCAACTCAACAGCAACCAGCCGCGCAACTCGCGTCCGCGGCTCGATTTCAACGGCGCGCCGGTCGGCGGCGGCGGCGTACTCTCCGGGTTCGTCCCCGGCACCGATTTCGCGGCGGTCGGAACCGCCACCGGATTTCTTCAGACCATCGCGGCCAACCCGGACGCCACCATCGGGCTGCGCTACACGCAGTACAACTTCTTCGTGAGCGATCAGTTCAAGGTCCGGCCCAATCTGACCGTCAACTACGGACTGCGCTATGAACGCAACGGCGTGCCCCGCGAGGTGAACAACCGCATCGAGCAGTCGTTCCAGTCCGCCGATCTGGCCACGCTCATCGGGCAGAACCCCGGACTGGGCGCATTTCTGACGGGGCGGCGGGATATTTACGAATTCGACAACAACAACGTCGCGCCCTATTTCGGAATCGCGTGGGACCCCTTCAAGGACGGCAAGACGTCGATTCGCGGCGGTTATGGCCTGTATTACGACCAGGTTCCCGGCGCGGTCGTGAGCCAGTCGCGCAACGTTTTCCCGAACTTCATCACGCTCAACCTGTCGAGCGTGGACTTCAATGACGGAAACGGCTTCCAGTTGTTCAACCCGATTCGAACCGGGTTCAACGTCGGAAACACGTTCTTCCCGATTGTCAGACCGGGCACGCTCAACACGTTCAATCAGGGCGCGACGGCGCTCTACCAGAACCCGGTGACGCTGCTGAACGCGCTCGCGCCCTTCTTCCAGGCGGGCGGCGCGGGCTTCGTGCTGCCGGAACGCACCCTCAAGACGCCGTTCTCGCAGCAGTGGAGTCTCGGCATCGAGCGGGAACTCGCCCGCGACTTTTTCATCTCGGCGGCCTACGTCGGGACGCGCGGCACGAGCCTCCTGCGCCAGACCACCCCGAATCTCGGCCCCAACGGCATTCCCAACGTGACCGGCATCGTCGCCAACGGTTCGATCCCGGTCTTCTCGGGCACCATCAACGCGCCGCGCCTGCCCGGCGCGACGGACCGTCCGATTCCCGGCATCGGCTCCTTCACGCTGATCCAGTCGGATGCCTCGTCGATGTACCACAGCCTGCAACTCCAGGCGAACAAACGGTTTTCGAAGGGATTGCAGTTCACGACCGCCTACACCTGGTCGCACGCGATTGACGATGCGTCCGACCTCTTCGCGCTGGCCGGCAACGACATTCTTCCCCAGAACAGTTTCGACCGGCGGTCGGAGCGCGGTTCGTCGAGTTTCGACACCCGTCACCGGTTCGTCTTCAGCGCCATTTACGAACTGCCGTTCTTCCAGAAAAACCGCTTCCTCGGCGGCTTCCAGGTGGCGGCCATCGGGGCGTTCTCGACCGGCCAGCCCTACACCATCACCGCGCCGTTCGACGTGAACTTCGACGGCAACCTCAGTGACCGGATCAATTCGACGAACGGGCTGGTCTTCGTCGAAAACGGACGGACCCGCATCGTTCCTCCCACCGACATCCGGGCGCTGCTCGGCGCGCCCGGCTCGAACGGCGCCATCGGACGCAACACCTTCCGCGGCCAGGGAATCGCCACCGTGGATTTCTCCATCAACAAGAAATTCGAGTTTTTCGAAAACCAGCGGCTCGATCTCCGCGTCGAGTTCTTCAATCTGTTCAACCGCGCCAACTAC
>JAAFHI010000801.1 GCA_013298335.1 Actinomycetota bacterium | reverse complement strand
AATGGATGCCCGTCGGGCACCGTCACGTACCGTCAACGAATTGATCTGGTCGTTGAAGAGGTCGAAGAACAGCGTGTTCCGAACCTCCGCCCTCGCGAAATCGGTCGGCGGCGGGGCTTCGACGTACATCCAGACCGCGTCCACCTTCACTTCCATCCCGACCCACTTCCATTCGACGGGTTTTCCGTCCGGGCCGCGCAGGACGAGGTGCTCGCGAACGTAGGAGCCTACCACACGCGCCGGATCTTCGAGGGCGTCAATTTGTACCCGTTTCTTTTCGCGCTGCCCGAGGATGTTTTCGAGGTCGTCCGGAAAGACCCGGATGGTGACTTCGATGGCTTTGGTCGCCGGATTGCGTTCGATTTCGGTGAAACTGGCGTGGAATTTGTGCGCCGCGACCGACGGAACGCAAAACGCCGCGGCGAGGCAGAGCATGAGCCCGACCCCGGCGCGGCGTGCGGTTGAAAAAGCGTATTGAGCCACGGATTCCACGGATGACACAGATTCAGGAAAAACCCAGCCCCCAAAACCCAACCCCCAAAACCTACTGCTGCGGTTTTGCCTGGGCCTTGCGTTCGAGCTGCATCGGGTTCGGCTGCTGGTTCTGCTGGAACTTGAACGTCTGAAAACGCGACTTCACCGGACGTTTCGGGAACGTGTTGTTCGTCAGATCGACATCCGCCGTTTCGAGGTGCGGGTCGAGCGTGATGAACGCGATTTCCTTTTTGGTGAAGATCAGCTTCGAGACGTTGAAGTTGTTGAGCCGCCAGATTTCGGCGGGAATCCTAAGTTCTTCCTTCGTGCCGTCGGTGAAGGTCAGTTCGAGAATGACCGGCATCACCAGACCGCCGACGTTCTTGAGATCAATCAGATAGAAGTTGAGGCCGGAGTTGATGAGTTGCTTCTCGCGGTCCGAGAGGTTCCCGAAAAACCGCTTGTAGGCTTCGCGCTCGGCGTCGGTGACCTTGAACTCGTCGTAGTCGTTATAGAAATCGCGCAGCGTCGGATACTGGTCGAGGCGTTTCGGCAGCGCCTTGTTGCGTTCCTGCGAGAAAGTGACCGGTTGATCGGCCTTTTCCTTCTTGCGGGCCGGTTTCTCGACGTCGGGATTGAGCGTGTCGAGCGTGTAGAGCCGCACGCCCTCGATTGAAATGTCGACGTGGTCGGTCGAATAGAACCAGCCGCGCCAGAACCAGTCGAGATCGACACCCGAGGCATCCTCCATCGTCCGGAAGAAGTCCGCCGGTTCGGGCCGTTTGAATTTCCAGCGGCGCGAATATTCGCGGAAGGAGAAATCGAAGAGTTCGCGGCCCAGAACCGTCTCGCGCAGGACGTTGAGCGCGGTCGCGGGCTTGGCGTAGGCGTTGTTGCCGAACTGGAGCAGCGATTCCGAGTTGGTCATGATCGGAACCTGGTTTTCGCTCTTCATGTAGGCGGTGATGTTCTGCGGCTCGCCGCGCTGCGACGGGTAGTTCGTTTCCCATTCCTGTTCGGCCAGATACTGAAGGAAGGTGTTGAGACCTTCGTCCATCCACGTCCACTGGCGCTCGTCGGAGTTGACGATCATCGGGAAGAAGTTGTGCCCGACTTCGTGGATGATGACGCTGATCAGGCCGTACTTGGTGCGCGCCGAGTAGGTCCCGTCTTCAAGCGGACGCGGTCCGTTGAAGCAGATCATCGGATATTCCATCCCGCCGACCGGTCCGTTGACCGAAATGGCCGTCGGATAGGGATAGTTGAGGCTGTAGCGCGAATAGACGTTGAGCGTGTGGATGATGGAATGAGTCGAATACTTCTCCCAGAGGGGGTTGCCCTCCTTCGGATAGTAGGACATCGCCATGACCTTGTTGCCCTCGACGTTGTGGCCCATCGCGTCCCAGATGAACTTGCGCGATGACGCGAACGCGAAGTCGCGAACGTTCTCCGCCGCGAAGACCCACGTCTTTTTCCCGGTCGGCTTGCCCTGTTCGGCGGCCTTGGCTTCGTCCTGCGTGACGATGACGACCGGTTCCTTGGCCGTCTTCGCGGCTTCGAACCGTTTGATCTGCTCGGCGGTTAAAACTTCCTTCGGATTCTGGAGGACGCCGGTCGCGCCGACGACGTGGTCGTTCGGAACGGTCAGGCTGACTTTGTAGTTGCCGAATTCGAGGGTGAATTCGCCCGCGCCGAGGAACTGCTTGTGCTGCCAGCCGGTGTAGTCGGTGTAGGCGGCCATCCGGGGAAACCACTGGGCGATTTCGTAGATGTAGTTCTTGTCCTTCGGAAAATACTCGTAACCCGAGCGCCCGCCGAGTTTGTCGGCGTCGTTGATGTTGTAGCTCCAGTCAACCGAAAAGACGATCGTCTGGCCGGCGGCCAGCGGGGTCTTGAGGTCGATGCGCATCATCGTCTTGACGACCGTGTGGGCGAGCGGCTGGCCCTTGGCGTCCCGGACGCCGCCGATTTTGTAGCCGCCATCGAAATCGGGACGCGACAGCAGCCCGTCGAGGATTTCGAGCGGAACGCGGTCAAGGCCCTGCGAGGTTTGCGTCCGGTAGGCATCGCTGTCCTTCGCGAACAGGTTCTGGTCAAGCTGCATCCAGAGGTAGTTGAGTGCATCCGGAGAGTTGTTGACGTACGTAATGGTTTCAGTACCCGAAATGCGCTGCTTTTCGTCGTCAAGTTCGGCGCTGATGACGTAATCGGCGCGCTGCTGCCAGTATTTGTGGCCCGGTGCCCCCGACGCGGTCCGGTATTCATTGGGCGTTGGAAGGAT
>JAAFHI010000918.1 GCA_013298335.1 Actinomycetota bacterium | reverse complement strand
GTCCGCTGTTCGGACAGGTCACCACGACCACCGACCCGCGCATTACCCAGTTCGCCCTGCGCCTGAATTTCTGAATGGCAAAAAATGAGAAAAACCGGATACGGCCCGACTCAGAAAAACACCATCCGCGGGAAGGGCTGCTTTCACCTGAAAAAATCTTCCCGAAAATGGAATTTTTTGCGTGACAACCATTCTCGACAGGAGTAAATCTGGACCAGAAGGCCCTGTTTTTTCATCCTGATCGAAGTTTTTTCTTGCCATCGGGAAGTCAGATTCGTCCTCCTGCCTTCGCTTCCCCATCAACCGTCACCTGCCTTCTTTCGGGACCGGAGGGCGCGATTCCGCGTCGCATCCGTTGGCCTTCAGGGAGGTTTCGTGCCATGAAAAACATCACCGAGACCACGCACAATCTGGAAAACAACCATGAGGAACCGGTTGCCCCGCCGCTGAACGAACGCCTCGGCGACCTGCTCGTGTCGCAGGGTATCGTGCCGCGACCGGCGGTCGAGGAGGCCGCCCTCCGCGCCACCCGCAGCCACAAACCGCTCGGTGAAATTCTGGTGGGAATGGCGCTCGTGGACGAACGCGACGTTTATCGCGGCCTCGCCCGCCAGCACAACCTGGCATTCATCGACCAGGCCGAGGCACTCGAAATCGCCGACCCGACCCTGTTCAAATCCGTTCCGCGCCGGTTTCTTGACCGACATGGGATCATTCCGCTCTCCAAAACCGGTGAAACCCTCGTCGCCGTGACCTACGACGCGTGTACCAACGTTCCCGAACTGGCCCAGGCGTTCGGCGTCCACCGAATCACCTACCGACTGACCACCCCGACCGACTTCAAACGCATCGGCATCGCCCTCGAACTCGGCATTTCGATGGCGCTTCCGGCTGGCGGCGACAAGAACGGCGCCGGTTCGCGCGAGGTCGGCGCGACGCTTTCAGCCGTCAGCCGCGAAGGCCGGCTGTTCATCTCGATTTTCGAAGCCATCATGCTGGAAGCCTTCAGCCAGCGCGCGAGCGACGTTCACCTCGAACGCTACGGGGAGCGGGTCCGCCCGCGCATTCGGGTGGACGGCGACCTGCGCGACCTGCCGGGCTTCAATCTGACGGTGGAACAGATGACGGGCATCATCAACGTCATCAAAATCAAGGCGAATCTCGATATCTCCGAACGGCGGTTGCCGCAGGGCGGACGCTTCAGTCTGAACACGAAAACGCAGGAATTCGACCTTCGCGTACAAACGCAACCGGCGCTCCACGGCGAACACGTGGTCATCCGCATCCTTGCCCAGATGACGGAGCAGATTCACATCGAACAACTCGGCATGCCGGAACGAATTTCCACCGTCTATCGCCGGTTTCTCAAATGCCCGGCGGGATTGGTGTTGATCGTCGGCCCGACCGGGTGCGGGAAATCCACCACCCTCTATGCCGGATTGCAGATTCTGGCGAAGGATACGACGCGCAAGGTCATCAGTATCGAGGACCCCATCGAGTGCTCCATCGAAAACGTCCAGCAGACGGCGGCGCGGCCCGATCTTGGTTTCAACTTCGCGAATGCCATGCGCGTGTTCGTGCGCGAGGACCCGGACGTCGTCCTGCTCGGCGAAATCCGCGACACCGAAACCGCGCTCGAAGCCCTGCGCGCGTCGCAGACGGGGCATCTCGTCCTTTCGACACTCCATTGCAACGACAGCGTGGACGCCATCCAGCGGCTGCTTGACCTCGGGATGCACCCAAATTCGATTGCGGGCGAACTGCTGGCCGTATTTTCACAACGACTGGCGAAGCGGATTTGCCCGCGGTGCAAGGTCGAGGACACGCCCGACCCGGACATCATGAGGGAAATTTACCCCGAGGGTACGCCCGCCGACTTCAAGTGCTATCGCGGAACCGGCTGTGACCACTGCAACGGGGTCGGGACGTTCGGGCGCATTTCGGTCGTGGAATATCTGCCGAGCACCAGCCGCATCCGGCTGACCATCAGCCGCCAGCTTCCGCTCGACGAACTGCGGGCCGTGGCATTGGAGGAAGGACTCGTCCCCATCCGCGAACACGCCCTCGAACTGGTTCGCCAGGGCATCATCACCCTCTCGGAACTTCCGGAGATGTTCACGCTCGACCAGCTCGCACCGACGGGATACAAGACATCGTCAGCGACCAGTCATTGAAGCAGCAAATGGAGACGGACGTGCCGGATCAATGTCTTCTGTTCGCCGCTCGCAACGGCATCCATCAGATATTGAAGCGATACGCCCGTCCGGATTCCCTTCCCAGTGAACCTTCCCGATGAATCAGGGGACGCAGGCGGTTTATTCCCGAGCCTTGAAATTTTGTAACTGTTCAGCCCGGTCGTCGCCCTGCCCTCAAGGACAGGGCTATTTCCCTTGAAGCCCCGTGAACGG
>JAAFHI010000280.1 GCA_013298335.1 Actinomycetota bacterium | reverse complement strand
GAGTCTGGGGAGTCTGGGGAGTCGAGCGGACTTCTTTGGCTATCGGGTGTCAAGTCCTTTTCCAAAACTCCACGCAACTTCGGCTTTTTCAAACTTCATCGTTCATCATTCATCGTTTTTCCCCGACTCCCAAGACCCACGAGACTCCCAAGACTCTCAAGACTAGTTTTTCTTGACTCGTCTCTGGCGGGTTTCGCCGGTGGTTTTTCTGGCCGGAGTGGTGGACGCGGAGTCACCCGGTTTTTCGGCGGGCGGTTCGGTCGTTTTCGGCTTTTCCTTGTCCTTTTCGTCCTTCGGCTTCATCAATTTGAGGACATCCGGACGAAATTCCTTCACGGCGGCGACCAATCCGTAGTACACGGTCTGAAATTCTTCGTAGCCGATGCCGCCTTCGAGCCGGAGCGACCACTTGAGGCCGATGTCCTGCTCGCTGTCCACGAAGAAACTGCCGACGGCCATGTTTTCGTTCGCGTTGAGCAGCAGCTTCTGGAGCGCGGCCAGATCGGTCGCGTTTCCGACGTTGCCGAAATCGTAAACGTAGAAGCCGACCATTTTCTTTTTCGGAGAATGGACGATCACCATATCCACCGTGCCCGCTTTTTCGCCGGTGGCGTAGTGGGTGACGATGGTGTCGGGTTCCTTGCCGGCCTTGTCGACCCTGACGCCCTTGAAACGGCCAAGGTATTCGCGCAGTTTCTGGTGCATCGCGATTGGCTTCGGTTTGGGCGGCGCGTTCGGGTCGGGCGGAATCTGCGTTCCCCCGGATTGCGGCGGACGCGAAGTCGGCGCGGAACGCGCCTGCCAGGCCAGCGTCGGGGCGGACATCAAAAGACCGGAGACGACAAGCGCGGAAATCTTTCCGAAAGTCTGGTGCATACGGTTCACATTGTTGACGGACGGAATCCTGAAAGGTGGCGCACGGTAACACGCGCGTCAAAAACGTCGCAAGATTGGCGGGGATGTTGCCCCGGAGGGTCCTGATGAAGTTTGCGAAACGAGTCTATGCGATTGCGGGTGTCTACGGCCTGCTCGTAATTTTCCCCCAATACTTTCTGGAAGCGAAGACGGGACGCGATTTTCCGCCCGCCATCACGCATCCCGAATACTTTTACGGCTTCGTCGGCCTCGCCATCGTCTGGCAGGTCGCGTTTCTGGTGATGGCGAGCGATCCGTTCCGGTTCCGGCCACTAATGCCGATCACGGTTCTGGAAAAGGCGAGTTTTGGCCTCGCCGCCATCGTGCTCATCTTCCAGAACCGGATTCCCCTCCCCGCCTTCATCGGAGGAATGGTTGATCTGGTACTCGGCGGGCTGTTTCTCGCGGCGTACCTGAAGACCCCGGAGCAATCCTTCGGCGGACGGCGGTAACCGCCCGTTTCGGGGACCGTGACGACGCCGATCTCCTCGCTTCCTCCGACGTTTTGTGTCTTTTCGGAAGTGTGACGGTGGTTTTCAGGTGAATGACGAAGGTTGCGCGGTTGATGACGTCGCCTGCCACCACGATGACGACACCTGCCACGCCGATGACGAAGGTTGCACGGTTGATGACGTCGCCTGCCACGCCGATGACGAAGGTTGCGCGGTTGATGACGTCGCCTGCCACCACGATGACGACACCTGCCACGCCGATGATGAAGGTTTCACCGATACGATGAGGATTGCCACGTTGATGACGGCGGTTGCGCTCCCCAGGATGTCACCGCCAATACGTTGAAAACGTTTGCCCTGGGGGAACAAACCGTGAAAATTGCCATCGGGATCATCGGGTGTCTGCTTTTCGTCGGATTCATCACATTTACGGACGCGCGGTCGCCACAAACCGGCCACTCGCTGCGCCCGAAGAATGTTCTCCAGTATTTCCACCTGCTTCCAAGTCGTTATTTCGAATGCGAGCCCAAAAACCGCGATGAACATATCCGCCGGATGCTTGATTCATCGCGCGGAAGTATTATCGATATTCCGAATGGATACATTTTTGCTGGAGGGGACGCCGCGCAGGATGATCTTCAGGTCTGCCTGTTCAAACAGACCGACGGATCGTTTCTGGTCGGCGTGGCGGCAACAGGAGAAGCCGATGAATTCGACTGGCATCAGCCACTCGTTTTCTTTCGCCTTGAAGGCGGACGACTCCGCCCGGTGACGAAATCGGTTATGCCGTTTCGGGTTCAAAAACAGGTGCAGTACAAAATGCCGCGCCAGGGCACGACCATCCGGGTTCAAACCGAAGAAGGCAAGCGGCTCTACGATCTGGCGTGGAACGGCACGAAATTCGAGAAAAGGCAGCCTGAACCATGACCGACATTCGCCCTGGCCGGTGGTACTACAAAACCGATCTCCAGAAAACGACGCTGGAGGAGATGCTCCATTTTCTTCCGGGCTGGAAGGGAATCCTGAAATGGCTGTTCAAAACTCTCGGATTTGTCCGGCTGCCGGTTCTGTCCGGGTTTGCGCCGATGCCGATTCGGGCGGCGACCTTTCTGGGTCCGTCGGAAAAACTCTCGGCGCGGGCGCTGTCGTTCATCGAACCCCTTGCCGAAAGCTTCGAACGGCTTGAGTTTGAGCGATTGGGATATGAATCACAGGAAGGATTTCTGTCGGATGAATTTCCCGACGGGGGCGGCTGCCATTTTCGACATCGAAACGGATTGTGGGTCGCCAGCGTGATTTATTCCCATTCCCTGATCGGCGATTTTCGCGAAATCGTTCAACTCACGATCTGGGGCCTCCGTTCGGACGGTCGTCCGTATCGGGCGTTGAATCTTCCGCCCGCGCAGGTTGTCGATCCGTTCAGCCAGCGCATCCTGAACGCGCAGGTGTTTCAGCTCGACACGACCTCTCCGACCGAACTTTTTCAATTTTTCGAGAAGAAGGTCGCCGAAGGCCCCGGAAAAAGCAGCTTTCGTCACTTCGCCGGCAAGGACGATTTCCTCCGGTGCATGGAAGACCTCAGTGTCCGGGTGCTTGAAGCCGGATTGCGCGAAGGACGGTTCATCCCGATGACCGAGGCGGAAGTCGCGGCGCTTCGGGAAAAACACGGCAAGAAAGAGACTTACGCCTGATTTTCACCGTTCAGGACGGTCCGGCGACCCGTAGCGACCGACCGTTCGACGGCATCGGCGAAGTGCATGACGTTTAAAACGTGGTCGAGCGACACGTAGGCGGGCGTCCCGTGCGTGACGCGCGCGAGGAATTCGGCCACGTCGCGGGCGAAAAGTCCTCCGACGGCGGGGATCGGAATCGGTTCAACCACGCCATCAGAACCGGTGAACGTCACTTCCTTTAATTCGCGGGCGGCAAGAACGCCGTTTTCGCCGGTGACGACGAGTTCGCTGGACTGGCCGGGCGTCCCGAGGCCGACGGCGTCGTGGATGTGGCCCGTTCCGCCGGAAAATCCAAAAGAGACAACGGTTTCGCGGCGGCGGAAGCAGCCGTTTTCATCACCGTCGAGGGTTTCGGTTGCGTCGATCCACTCGGCAGGGCCGACGCAGCGGATGAGCCGGCTCGGCAATGACGCCTGCTGGAACATCGAAAAGCCCGACGCACGGTCGAACGTCCAGTCGCCGGGCGCGAACTGCCGGGCGCTCAGGTTCTTCCACGAAATGTCCCGAATTGCGCCGACGCGCGGCAGAGCGTCGAGAAACGCGACGAACCACGCTGACAGAAGTTCGATATGTTCAACGTGGAGAACGAGTTGGCGCTCCGCAGCAAGCGCGGCGAGGCGCTCCGCATCGGCCAGCGACAGCGCGAGCGGATAATCCACGCTGACGTGTTTTCCCGCCAGTAACGCGGCCTCGGCCTGCGGGACATGCATGGCGTTGCGCGAGCAGACCATCACGGCGTCCACGTCGGGACGCGCGACGGCTTCCCGCCAGTCGGTCAAAACCTCGGCGCCCGCGGGTTCGGCGACCTCGCGGGCGCGTTCGGGCGACGAGGCGGCAATGACGGTCACGCGGGCGTCCGCGCGGAGTCCGATTTCACGAACCCGCGCCCGTGCGACGCGTCCGGAACCGAGAATGGCGATGCGAAGCAGTTTTTCCATGAAAATTCCCGTTCAGAGTTACCCGCTTTAGCGGGGATTTTCCGCCCAGAATTTCCCCGCTAAAGCGGGTAACTCTGAACAAAACGAATCGGGGGAGACGGTGACATCTCCCCCGATTTTCATTTTGGCCCGGTTGTTCAGACCGTCGCCAGATGCTGATGGCGCGGCGACGCGGTCGTCTTTTCGCCCTTCACCACCGGCGGGGTCGGGAAATCCGGAATCGGCGGCGGCGTATCGGTCAGCACCTTCATCTTGAAGAGCCGCAGATAATCCATCGTCTGCGCGGCTTTCATCGGGGCGATTTTGACCTTGCTCGCACCGGCGGCTTCGAGTTCGTCCATCTTGAGCAGCCGATCAGCCATGCGGTCGAAGATTTCAACGGTCTTCGGGCTGTCGAGGTCGACCCGGAAACCGTATATGCGCTGGGCGTAGTTGTTCGTTTCGCGCAGAACCTTCAAATCGTAGGCGCGCCAGTCCATGCCGATCGAGGCGTAGAACTCCTTCGCCTTCAGGTCGCGCAGCCACATCGTCACGTAGACGGCCCACGCGAAAAATTTCATCAACTGCCGGTTGACGCCGCCCGCGAGGTACTTGTCGCGCTGGGCGATCAATTGCAGGCCGATGAAGTCGCCGTGCTTGAGTTCATCCTGACACCAGCCGCCGAAGTACTTGAAAATCGGGTGGTAGCGCTGGTCGGGATGTTTCTGCAAGTGGTCGTAAATGTTGATGTAGCGGAAGTAACCGATCACTTCGGAGAGATAGGTCGTGTACATGATGAGTTTCGGATGCATGTACACCGGCTCTTTTTCGCTCTGAAGCATTTGCAGATCGAGGTCGGCGTTGATGTCGCGCATGGCGAGCCGGATGAATCCGCTGTGGCGGCCTTCGTCGCGGGCCATGAGCCGGTAGGTATCGCTCAGGATCGGGTCGTCAACCTTCTCGGCAATCTTGTTGTAGAGCAGCGCGCCCGAAAACTCGCCGATACAGCCACGGATCAGAAAATCCTTGAAGACTGTCGGCAGTTCCGAAAAATCCCTGTCGAAATCGCCGTCGTCGTCGCGTTTGAAGAAATGCTTGTTCGGGTCGTCGGCGAACCGTTTGTGCATCGCCTTGAACTCGTCCTCCATGTGGTCGAAGCGGAGGGCGTTCATTTTCTTGAAATCGGTCATGTAAAAGCGCGGCGTCAGCAGGCCGCTGTCTTTGGCGGCGGCTTTGGTATCGGCTTTGGTATCGTGAACGACGGAGGCGGCGGAAGACATACGGGGGAAACCTCGCTTGGGAGAGTGGTCAATTGCCAGTAGTTAGTAATGAGTAGTGAGTAGTCAGTCATCCGGAAAAATCGTTGCCGCAATTTCTGACGGCTGGCGACTGACGACGAACTGCTGACTGCTAACTGCTGACGACTTTCCTTCCAATCTACTGTCTGAAACCGAAAGTCAAAATGCTAAATGCTGAAAACGGGCAGGGAAAAACAAAAGGGCAATGGAATCAACAGGTTCCATTGCCCTTTCCGAATTGCGCCGAGCGGCTTT
>JAAFHI010000296.1 GCA_013298335.1 Actinomycetota bacterium | reverse complement strand
TCTTGTGGATGAAGCCGTAGGTCGGCCTCGGCGTCACCGATTTCACCAGCTTTCGGATCTCGGTGATGTAGGCCTCGTTGGGAAACTGCGTCCAGAACACGATCCGGGCCCCCGGAAAATCGCGCCAGATGGCCCGCGCCGCCTTGACGCCGCTCAGGCCGGGCAACTGGATGTCGAGCACGCACACGGTCGGTCGGGCTTCGAGGGCAAGCTGGACGGCGGTTTCACCGTCTTCGGCTTCGAGTACCGGGGAATGTCCCGGAAAGGCGCGTTCGAGCAGTTCCTTCGCGTTTTTGCGCTGCGCCACGTTGTCTTCGGCAATCAGAATCGCCATCGCTCACCGCCATTTTTGAAACGATTTATCGGATGACTCTCTTTTCCGCGACCGAGTATGCCTCGGTCAATGTGGATGTCCACAGGTTTTCTTCGGGGTTTTCCAACCCAACCCACTGTTCCTTCCCACCTTTTCGAAATCCTCCCGGCGGCGGAGACTCGCGCCACATTCGATACCTTCGGTTCGAGGTCTCCCGACATGGAACGCCGTCATGTTCTTCCTCCGTTCGGAACGCGGGTTCCGAAATCGCTTTCGGCGGGCGCGACCCTGGCCTTCGCTGCGCTCTTGGTCAACGTCGCGCTCGTCGAATTTTTTTTGAAGCGCGCGCGAGGCGGACAATGACCCGGCGGACCTTTTCGCGCGCCTTCCTCGTTTCGGTTGTCCTGATTTTTCTCTCCCTCGGTCTGTTCGGCGCTTCCCGGCTTTTCCGGACGCCGAAGCCGCTCTCCGAAATTCCGGTTGTGTACTGGTCGTGGCGCAATGACGCACCGTCCGGGGCCGATGTCCGGGCGGTCGTCGCCCGCGGACGCGCCGGCGCCCTTTTTCTGCGCGCCGGGCAGATGGACGTAAAGGACGGCGCGGTCCGGCGCATCCGTCCGGCGGGCGGGGAATTGCCGGGCCGGCTGCCGCTGCACCTCGTCTACAACGCCACGCCCGAAGTGCTTTTCCAGTTCGAGCGGATCGAACCTCGAAAGCTGGCGGACGCCATTTTGAACGCCTTCGCCGCCGACCGCGACCGCGCCGCTCGTGAGCGTGCGACCGTCGTCGGTCTGCAACTCGACATCGACTGCCCGACCCGGCTGCTTGGTCGCTACCGCGAGACGCTGCGGATCGTCCGCGCGGGACTCCCCGCCGGGTACGGGCTTTCGATTACCGGCCTTCCGACCTGGATGACCTCGCCCGCGTTACGCGACGTTTTAAAGGAAACCGATTTCTGGATGCCGCAGTGCTACGGCTGGCGGATTCCCGAAACCATGACCGACCTGACGCCGATTTCGACACCCGACGCCGTCGGTCAGGCCGTGACGCGGGCGGAAAAGCTCGGGCATCCCTACTTCGCGGGAATCGCGGCCTACGGCTACCTGCTTCACTTCGATGCAACCGGGCGTCGTCTGAGTCTGCGCGGCGACATCTCCGCCGCCGAGGTGGCGCAGAGCTTTTCGGTTCGGTTGATGAACCGCGATTCCCGATTTGAAACCTACCGCGCCGAAACGGATTTCGTCCTCGACGGACTCGGCATCCGCGCGGGCGAATTTCTCGTCGTCGAAACCCCGTCCGCCGAACGGTTTGCAGCCAGTCTCGAATCCGCCCGAAATCAGGGCGGCGTCAACCTGCGCGGCATCTGCGTCTTTCGCCTGCCCGCCTCGGATGACGCGACCAATCTGCCGCTCGACGCGGTTGCCACGGTTGTTCATGGAGGACCGCTTCCGGCTCCTCCACCGGTCGCCAGGTCCCGGCGCTTGGTTCATTTTTCAAAATTTGATCAGGACGCTCTTGAAGCGGCGTCAAAGGAAAAATCGCGATGAAACGGTCCGATCTTTTCACCCTCAAAAGCGGTCTGCGGCTGGCGGTTTCGCTGGCCGTGATGACCGGCTTCGTGCATGGCTGCGGCATTTTCTACAACAACGATCACTCCGTCCGGCTGCGGTCCGACAATCTTCGCGATACGGGACTGCTGCCGCGGATTCCGGAAACCCGCCCTTACTCGCCTTCCGAAGTCGCCAAGGCCGGGGTCGATGGGGGCGATTTCTGGGTCCTTCAGGAAAACCGTGAAGGCAGCATCGTTGAAGCGTGGCAGGCTGCCCGAAACGCCCTGTTGCGCGGGGATTTCGATGCCGGGGAGCGGAAACTCCATGAAACGCTTCAACTGACTGAAGGCGTCAACCGGCCCGACGGACCGGAACAGCCGCTCCGCAACGCCGTTTTCGACCTGCTTGACGCGCTGACGGCCCGTCGGCAGGGCGTCACGCCGGATGAACTGATTGAATACGCCCGGTTGCGGTATTCGATTGTGGACGACAGTCATCTTCAGGACATGACGCCGCGCCACCCGGAATCCTTCGACCCGGACGCCGAAGAAACGGCCCCGAAATCCGAACTTTGGAAATTGTCCGGCGAGGAGCGGGCGAAGCGGCTGGCCGAGTTCAAACCGGGGAACGCGCTTGAGGACAATGTCGCCTACATGAAGACCGCGTTGAAATTTCGGGACAAGGAGTATCCGGCGGCGGAAACAGAATTTCTGGACTTCGTCCGCCGTTTCCCGCAAAGCGAGAAGCGTGCCGCCGCCGAATTCATGATCGGGGTTTCGGTTCTTCATCAGGCGGCGTGGTTCGACTCGACGGAACGCCTCGCCGAACCCGATGCCGTCTGGCGGAAGGCGCATGACTGGTTCACCGCGCTGCTTCGGAAAAATCCGAAAGGTCGTTACGCCGACGACGCGCGGGGATGGCTCGCGTTTCTCGACCGCCGCGTCGGCAATCGGGCGGCGGCGCTCGCCGAGTACTACCGCCTGCTGCTTTCCCCAATCGAAAACACGCGCTACCGCGCCGCCCACTCACTTTCAAATGTTGGTTTCTGGTCCACCGATGCCGAGACGATCGAGGTCGAACGGCTCCTGGCAAACGAACCGGCGGTCGCGCGGGTCTATCTTTACTATGAACTGTTCAACAACTTTCCGGAGATCGACCGTATGGTTTTTGGCGACCCCGAAAGCTGTTCGGGGAATGCGGTGACCGACCTCAAAAGAAAAGAGGAACGGATCGCCGCGATTCGAAGGCTTTCGGACTTTTCGAAAAAACTCGGTACCGGGGGCGATCCGGTCTTCATCCTGCGCTCGGCGATGGCGGCTTTTGTCGGAAAGGACGACCGCGCCGCCGCCGATCTGGCGAAACGGAGTCTGGAAAAAGGGCTTTCCGGCATTGAACGCCAACGGGCGCTCTGGGTGGCGGGCGCGGCGGAACTGCGACTGAAAGAATACAAGGCCGCCGTCGCCCATTTCGAACGCCTGCTCGCCGAACATCCAGACCCGGATTTCGAAGAACGCACCCGCCGGCAGCTCGCCATCACGGCGGAGGAGATGGGTGATTTCGACACCGCGCTGGACCAGTATTTTGCCCTCGACTACGACTTCGACACGGCCTATCTCATCGACGTGTTGATGACGCCCGATCAACTGCGCGGCTACATCGACCGTCACCCCTTCCATCCCCAAATCAACACCCTGCGCTATTCGCTCGGCGTGCGCTACCTGCGCGATGAGCGGCTCGACCTCGCCCGCGCAGCCCTGATGCTGGTTCACGTGGAGGGGGACCCGATCTACTCCTTCCAGTCCGAAGACAATGGGTGGCTTCGCGGTCGGCGCTACAAGCTGGGACCGGAACAGGAGGAATACCGAAAGGAAATTTCGGCCACCGCGATCTCCTCCAGATGGGTCGCCTATGACCTTCAGACCATTGAGGCGCTGGAAGATTTCCGGAAACGTGAAAAAGCAGCCTGGACGAGAGAGGAGCGGGCGGAAGTCCGCTATCAAACGGCCGGTTTTCTCTATCAAAGCGGCCAGTTCCTTTTCTACAACCCGGCGATCTGGGGCGGTTTCCGGTACAACCATCTGTTTGTGGCACATTCCAGCGAGCATTACCGCGCGCCGGGAGAAGAAGAAAAGTTGTGGCGTTACCAGCAGGATCACGAAAACGTGTCCCGCGCATTAAAGGTTTTTCTCTCGGTGGTGGACGATTACCCGGATTCGGAGGTCGCCCCGCACGCGCTCTACACGGCGGCTGTCTGTCACGATAAACTCTCCAGTTACAATGAGTATTGGGTCGTCAACTACAACGCCGGGCATGTTGCATGGAGTCGCCCCGTCACCTACGCCGACGTCAAGCGGACCTTTCCGAAATACGTTTTCCCCCGCGGGACCAATGGCTGGGAGCCGATGAGCCGGACGGTCAACGGTCACGCCGCCTGGCTTCCGAAGCCGAAACCCGTTCCGCCGAAGCCGTTTCACGTCCGGGCGTGGGCCAAAGCCGAAAAAGGCTGGGGCCTCGTCTCGCCACCACTCGCACTCGGCTGGAACTGGACGACCGGCCTGATCGCGACCGTTTTCGGGTTCGTTTTCCGGCTCGATGTCTTCATCTACCTGGCCGGTCTGACGTTCGCGGCGTGGTTTTTCGGATTTCGCGCGCACCGGAAGTTCATCGCCCGGCTTCACGGCGTACCGGTGGGGAACGAACCCGCCGCGCCGGAGTTCCTCCAGCCGGATTTCTCCCTTTCGACCGCGCTCGGTCTGACCTATCTGCGGCACCCGCTCGAAATCCGGGACGAACTGGCCTGCCGTCTGACGTACACCGCGCGGTACTTCGGGTGGTGGATTCGCACCCGGCAGGGCGTGACGATTCTCTCCCACGCGATGCTCCACGGCGGGTTCGCGGCCTCACTCTGGTGGCTGTGTCACCTCTTCTGGCGTTGATTGAAGAACCGATGCGGGAAAAAAATGGGCCGGGCGATTGCCGATGAGCCGGATTTCGTGGAAACTGGAGGGTTTAGAGAGATAGGAAAATTCCGAAAAAGTACATGTCACACGTCCACGAAAACGAAGATTGGTTTGGTACGACGTATTACGCCAAGTTGTACCGCCACCGCGACGAACGCGAAGCCTGCCAGTTTATCGAAAATCTGGTTCGCTTCATCCCGCTGAATAAAAAAGACCTCGTCCTCGACATCGGCTGCGGGCGCGGACGCCACGCCACCTGCCTCAACGATCATGGCCTCGATGTCGATGCGTTCGATCTTTCGGAAAAGGCGATCCAGTCGGCCCGAAAGCACGAGAATGAAACGCTGCGCTTCCACGTTCACGACATGCGCGAACCGTTCGCCGAAAACCGCTTCCGCTGCGCATTCAACATGTTCACCAGTTTCGGCTTTTTCGCCGATTCGTCGGAAAACGAGCGGGTCGTGACCTCAGCGGCGCGGGCGGTCGCGCCGGGCGGGACGTTCGTCCTCGATTTCATGAACACCCACTGGATCGTGCCGCGCCTGAATCCGTTCAGCGTCCAGATGGTCGAGGACATCCGGTTCATCATCCACCGCCGCCTCGAAGACGGTTTCATTGTCAAAACCATCGAATTTTCCGACCA
>JAAFHI010000198.1 GCA_013298335.1 Actinomycetota bacterium | reverse complement strand
AAATCGGTATTTGCGATGGATTTGAAATTGCCCCGAGCAGGCGCGGATGCGCCGTCAGACAATAGCCCCACCCGTGAGGGTGGGGTGGATTCCTGGTCAATTTCATAGCGTCGAAGACGCGGCACAAATGAGAATGGAGAATTGACAGTGGACAATTGACAATAAAAATCCGGATTCATTGTCAATTGTTCATTGTCCATTTTCCTGTGTCGCCGCGTTGCGGCTCGGAGTTCGAGCCGCCGCCTACCACGCCCTGACGGACGTGGCTATTTTCTGACGGCGCATCCGCGCCTGTTTTATTACCGCTTCAATTTGTCAAAGACCATAACGGGGCTCCGGAATCGGAAAAACTGGTTTGAGCCTCGTGTACGAGGCTTGTTTTTGAAGAGTCCTGTCCGTTCCGGCAGGGCGACCGGCGGCGGCTGAACAGTTCCTCAAAATCATTTGTTGAACCGGAATAAAACGCCGCCGGGACGCTTGCCGAGCGTTGGGGAACGTGCTTTCCTTCGCGGAACTTCAAACGTTTGAAAAGAAAAACGATTTCGGATTGGAAGCCCACCTTGTCCAACGCCCACGCCGCCGCCCGCCTGTCGCTCACAAACGCCTACTGGAATCCCGTCGAGGCCGATCCGGCCATTGTCGCGCGGTTCGTGGATGCCCTTGGTCTGCATCCGTTCGTCGCGCGCTGTCTGGCGATTCGCGGCATGACGACCATTGAGGACGCCGAAATCTTTCTCAATCCGCGGCTCGACCGGATTCCCGACCCGATGGGCATCCGCAACCTGCCGGAAGCATTGAAGATCGTGGCGGGCGCGATTTCCCGGCGCGAGAAAATCCGCATCGTCGGCGACTATGACTGCGACGGGACGACCGGTCTGATTACGCTGCTGAACGTCTTTCGCCTGATGTCGCCGAATGCCGACGAGTTTCTGTCGTTTCACGTACCGGACCGCGAGCGCGAGGGCTACGGGTTGAACCCCGGCATCATCGAGCGCGCGGCGGAAGACGGCGTGCAGGTTCTGCTTTCCGTCGATATCGGCATCACCGCGCACCGCGAATGGACGATGGCCCGCGAGCGGGGCATGACCGGCATCTGTATTGACCACCATACGGCGCTCGGCAGCCGCGTTCCGGCGGACGCGGTGGTCGTCTGCCCGAAGCAGTTGGGCGACGATTATCCGGAAAAGGAACTCGCCGCCTGCGGGCTGGCGCTCCAGTTCGGGCGGGCGGTGCTGGCCGAACGCGCCAACTGCGACCGGATCGTGGAATCGCTGACGAAACTGACGGCCATCGGGACCTACGCCGACCTCGTGCCGCTGTCGAGCCCGTCGAACCGGGCCATCGTCGCCAGCGGTTTGAAGGGATTGAACGGCGGATCGGTGAATCCGGGCTTGTCGGCGTTGATGGAAGTGTCGGGATTGAAAGGGAAGTCGGTGAGCGCGAGCGACCTCGGGTTCCGGCTCGGCCCGCGCATCAACGCCGCCGGACGCATCGACGGTTCGACGTTGAGCGTGATTGATCTGTTCGATTCGAAGTCCCACGATGACGCCAACCGTCGGGCGGCCCAGATCGACACCTGGAATCGCGAACGACAGGACATCCAGCACAATCTCGTCGACCTGCTCAACGCCGAAATCGAACGCACCGCGCCGAACGACTACGTGTACGTGGTGGCGGGCGAGCACGACGCCGGATGGCATCAGGGCGTGGTGGGCATCGCGGCGTCGAAAATCGTCGAGCAGTACTACCACCCGGCGCTGGTCTGTTCGATCCGCAACGGGATGGCCCACGGATCGGCACGCAGCATTCCCAAGTTCAATATGGTCAATGCTTTGGAAGCGCTCGGCGACGGGCTGTTCACGCGCTACGGCGGACACGCCGCCGCCGCCGGTTTCGCCCTCTCCGCCGACCGCGTGCCGGAACTGCGCGAACGCATCAACGCCTACGCCCGGGAGCATCTCACCGAAGACGATTTTCTCCCCAACCGGCGCTACGACGGCGAGTTCGCCCTGCGCGACCTGTCGGTTGACCTGATTGACGCGCTGGGGCGGCTTGCGCCGCACGGCATCGGCAATCCGCAGCCGCGGATTCTCACCCGCGCGACGGTGCTGGAAATGCGGGTCCTGCGCGAGCAGCACCTGAAACTCGTGGTGACGGACGGCTCGCTCCGGGTGGACGTGCTCTGGTGGGGCCGGGCGGATTTCGCCGATGAATTTGCCGCCGGACAGCGGGTGGAAATTCTCGGACGGCCCGAAATCAACGAGTGGAATGGCCGCCGGACGGCGCAACTGGTGGCGGAAGACATCCGCATCTGACCGTGCGCTCACCGCGTGCGCGGCTCGCGCCGTGTCCGTCAGGCGACATTCCCGACAGTTTATGATGGTCGCGTCCGCATCCGGACGCCTTCGCGCAGCCCCGTTATTTTGCGCAACCAATCCTTTTGAATGGCTGAAAACGGTATTCACGCAATTTTCCGCGATGAAGCGGGTGTCGAGGACATTTTCCTCCGGCGGCGGGGGCCGGAATTCAGGACCCGCGTTCGCGGCGTCGATTTCAAGGTTTCGTCCTATCTCGATGAACTGGCCCCGGTGAATCCCGCCGAGGCGGTGGCGCGCGGGTTTCAACTCAACGCCGTCGGAGAGAGGTTGAATACCTTTCGGCTGACGGTGATGTTTCCGGTCCGGACGATGCATGGCGGCGCGGCGGTCGAAGCCGAACTGGTCGCGCAGGTTCAGGTCGAGGAATTCGACTCGACCGGGCTGGTTTTCGAACTCCGGCTCGAAGATGAGTCCGCGCGGGCCGGACACGAGTGGAGCATCGAGATCGGGCTGATGCGGCTCGCCGCCGAACTTTCCGCCGGGACCCGGCTCCAGTGCTGTTTTACCTGCGCCTTTTCGGATTACGACCCGCTGGCAAGCGGCCCGCTGCTCTGTTTTCAGGAAGCCCGCGAGACATATTTGAAGGTACAGGATAAGGCCGGGATGCGCGGGGTGGTGAACCGCTATTCGGAAGAGGTTCACGAGCTTCACTGGTGCGAGGAATTCCACCAGCGCAAGCCGGGCACGGGCTACCGGGGCTGACCGGCTCACCGCTTGCGCGGCTCGCCAATGATTCCGCTTCGACGTTCCGAGGGCTTTCGCCCTCGGCTAACGTAACGTCGCCCCGCTGGGGCTTTGGTTGGTCGCCAACGGCCGTGGAATGTTCGCCGAACCTCGTTCATCAGAAAACTGTTCAAAATGCGACGGGACCTCCCGTTGCGTATGACCGAGCCGCATCCCGGAGGGATGCGAGGAAATGAGCCGGTGGTGGAGCGCAGCGAAACCACCGGATGACAATGGGAAAAAATGAACCGCACGCCGAAGGTGTGCGAGGAAAGACCATCCCCGCACACCTTCGGCGTGCGAAATTTTTGATGGCATACGAACCGGTGGTTTCGCTGCGCTCCACCACCGGCTAATTTCCCGGCACACCTTCGGCGTGCCTTTGTGCATGTACGCGATTGAAACGGGCCGTCATCGCCGTAAAGGCCGCAACATTATGAATTCAAACGAAGTACAGGCAATTTTCCGTGATGAATTCGGCGTCGAAGCCATCTCGTTGCGGTGGGATGACGGGGAATTTCAGACGGTGATTCGTGGCGTGGACTGCACCGTGGTCTGGTCTTTTGAAGAAATCAGTTTGGCTGACGAGTACAGGCAAAAGGCAGCACCTTCGGTATTCAATCTTTCGGCACAAGGGATCACGCTTGATGCGTATGGCGACCTCCGACATTGTCGATTGACGATTTGTTTCCCCTTGCAAATTTTTACGGGCATTTTTTCCGAACTCATTGTCCACGCCGAGTTTCCCGATGAATCCGAGTCACGCCGGTATTGTGATTTGCGGTTCGAGTGGTGGATTGACGGCGTGCGCGTTGGAGTCGAACGTGGCTTCGATCTGGACGATACGGTTGCGCGCCTCTTTGCCGGGGGCGTGCCTGAAATAAAGCCCCAGTGTTGCCTCTCCTGTGCGTTTTCAGGCTATAACCCCTTCGTCGGTGGGCCGTTACGCTGTTTTCAGGAAGTGCGCGAGGCATATTCGCAAACGAAGACCAAAGCCGACATGTATCGTCTGATGGGTGGACCGGATACCGATGCTTTTCCCGATGTCCATCAATTCCACTGGTGCGACCAGTTCCAGCCACGGATTCCGGGTACCGGGAATCGGGGATAAGACGTTCCCCGGTGAAATGGAGGCCACCATGCCGACAGCTTATGAAATGGGGATCGAAACGTCGCGCGAGCGTCGGAAACGTATGTGGACCATCAGTCTGATCGTCGTTGCCGTGCTGGTCGTCCTGTTCGGCGCGGGCATTTTTTACGTGACGCAGCCGGTTTTCGGGGCCACGCCCGGCGGGGAAAGCGGGACGGTCGATCCCAAACGGCTCGAAAAGCACGTCCGGATGCTCGCCGAGACGTTTCATCCGCGCGACCATCTCCATCCGGAAAATCTGGATAAGGTCGCGGCGTACATCGGCTCGGAACTGAAGGCGGCGGGCGGCGAGGTTTCCGAACAGCCGTTCAAGACGGGCGAGGGGACGTACCGCAACGTCATCGCCACCTTCGGGCCGGACACGCCCGAGCGGATCGTCCTCGGCGCGCATTACGACACCTGCGGGCCGCATCCCGGTGCGGACGACAACGCGAGCGCGGTGGCGGGGCTGATTGAACTGGCATATCTGCTGGGGAAGGAAAAACTGCCGCTGCGGGTGGAACTCGTGGCCTACACGCTGGAAGAACCGCCCTATTTCCGGACGCCCCAGATGGGCAGCGCGGTTCACGCGCGGAAACTGAAGGAAGCAAAGGCGGGCGTCCGGCTGATGGTTTCCATCGAGATGATCGGCTATTTCACCGACGCGGCGAACAGCCAGAAGTACCCGCTGCCGGGTTTGAGCGCGGTGTACCCGTCGAAGGGCAATTTCATCGCCGTCGTCGGACGGGTCGGGGAAACGGCACTCGTCCGCGACATCAAGACGGCCATGACGAAGGCGTCGCCGCTGCCGGTGTACTCGATCAACGCCCCGGCGGAGATTCCCGGACTCGATTTCTCGGACCATCTGAATTACTGGAATGCCGGGTATCCGGCGGTGATGGTGACGGATACGTCGTTTTACCGGAACAACAACTATCACCGAGGAAGCGACAGACCGGAAACGCTCGACTACCGGCGGATGGCGCAGGTGGTTGAGGGTTTGAAGGCGGCGACGCTGGCGGTCGCCGGGCGGAAGTGAGTGGGGAAGTGCGCCGGGCGAAAAAATTGTTTCGGTATGAATCGGTTGGCTTGACTCCGGAAAGGTGCGAATGCACCGACAGATAATAGCCGCGCCCGTCAGGGCGTGGGGATGCACGGCAGCCGGATACCGGAGCGCCAACGGCGCGGCACAAAAACGGGAGTGCCGCCGCTGACGCGGCTCACGATTTTTTCCGCCAATCCACCCCGCCCTGCCGGGCGGGGCTATTATCTGTCGGCGCATCCGCGCCTTTTTTTCGTTCAAACCCGTTTCGCGACGCCAATACAATCTGTCCTGATTGAAAAGACCGCCCAACGGGGGATAATCGCGGAAGTCCGCATATAGAAAAACGGAGCGACCATTTGCGTCGCTCCGTTTCGTTTTCGGTGTCAATGTTCTGGCCGTAATGGCCTTCGATGGCCTACACGCTGGCCGCGCTGGTTTGCGGCGCGGGTGCGGTCGCTGCGCGGGTGGCGCGTTCGACGTGGCTGGCGCGCGTCCAGGCGTTGAGGCTCGCGGTGTCGTTGCGGTAGCGGTTTTTGAGAACCGCGTCGAGCGCCATGACCGCCGCCATTCCCCGGGCAACGGCTTCCTCGATGACGGTCAGCGTGGTCGAGGCGGATTCGGCGGCGGTGTTGCGTTCGCTCGCGGCGGCTTCGAAGTCGGCAATGTCGGCGCGGAGTTCGTCGAGGAAGTTTGGCGGAAGTTCGTACGCCTGGAAATCGGCCTGAAACGGCACGGCGTCGGCGGCGAAAGCGCGCGCGGTCGCGAGGAGGGTGACGTCCGAAAGGCTCTGGGGAATCCGGAACTTTTCGGACGCCGCCGGAACCTGGCCCGCCATCGCGCGGGCGGTCCGGCTGATAGCGTTCAGCGATTCCCTGAGCGCCTCGCGCGCATCGGATTTGCGGTTCTGTTTTTCGCGGGAGTCGCTCCTGCGCGACGATTTTTCACCGGCGTACTGGTTGAGTTCGGTCACCGTGGCGGAAACGGTCGCGGCCAGTTGACCGGCGGCGCCGGCGGCGAACTGTTCGGGACGGGTGGCGATGAAGTCTTTCACCCGGATCATCATTTCAAAGCGGCGACGTTCGAGATTGTTCAGCATCGGATACTCCTGAGTGGTGCAATAAACGGACTGGAATCTGGAAGTACTCGACCCGGAAGGCCGTCCTTCGGAGGTCGCGTTAGGCTGGAACGCGGATGACCGGACGCGGTTCGCTTTTTTTAAAAAATATTTTTCTGGTTCGCCGGGATTTGATACCAACCCCTGACGAACACGTTCCGAAACTGAAAAAAACGGTAAAACGCGTCGCAAAA
>JAAFHI010000766.1 GCA_013298335.1 Actinomycetota bacterium | reverse complement strand
GTCAGTGGTCAGTGGTCAGTGGTCAGTAGTCAGTAGTCAGTAGTCAGTTTTCTGATCCCTGACCCCTGATCCCTGATCCCTGATCCCTTTTCCCCGTTTGACCTGATACCCGACACCCGACACCCGAAACCTTCTATTCGCCGGGTCTCGGCATTTTCACCGGTCCCGGCGCGGGCGAGGTGGCAAAACGGTAGGTCACGGCCTCGGTCAACACCTTGTCGCCGTTGGCGGCTTCGAGGGTGATGTGGTCGAAGCCATCTGCGACTTTCAGCAGTGAGGCAATGTTTCCGCCGAAGAATGACACATATTCATTCTCGGTCGAACCTTCCTCGCCCATGCCTTCCAGCGAGTTGTCGGCGTTGAAATCAATCATTATCATCAGCCGGCTGTAGGACGCCGCCGAACCGCGCAGCCGGAAATTCGCCAGCCGGGTCACTTTTTTGAGGTCGCCGGGACTCGGCAACGGCGCGGCGGCAATCAGCGCGGTTTTCAGCGAGGCCGCGAAGGCCACCGAATTGGCGATGACAACCCGTTTGCCGTCAACGAAATACGCGCCGCCCTGTTCGGAGATGCCGCCGATGTTCGGAGACGTGATGCCCGATTCATTCGTCCGCCACTCGATACCCTTGAGCGTACCGGCAATCAGATAGCGGCGGAAAATCAGTTCGGAAATGACCGCCTCGTACTTTTTGGCGTCGAACCCGTTGCGGAATTCAAAAATGACGGCCCGGTCAAACGAGACGTACTTGGTGGCCGCGTCGGTTTTCGCCGAGCCGAGCCTGGCGACCATCGTCGGTCCCGAGGCTTTGAGAACGGCGGCGAGTTCGGTTTCGAGCGGATCGGCCACGGGGGCCTGATTCGTTTTCTTGTCCCTTGAATCGCCGACCGCGAGGCTCGGATCGTCGATGTCGCGGTCAAAGCGTTCGTCGAGGTCCTGATAGCGCTGGCCGTTTTCCCCGCTCGAACTGCCGCCGGAGGTCGCCATCGATGGCGGATCGCTCGGCGGCTGCGTCGGACGAACCGCCGGGAACAGCGTTTTCATCACCGCGCTGGCGGCCTTGGCGTCGTCGGTGGCGGCATCCAGCGCTTCAGCTTCAAGAAATTGCGCGCCGGAAGCCAGTTTCAGGAAGTCGATGGGATTGCGCGGTTCGGCCTTGACCGCCTTGCGGGCCGTGTCGTCGTAGAGCGACCAGCGGCGTTCGTGGATGCCATCGCCGGCGATTTCAAGGTCGGCCAGCGTTGCCGAAACGCCGTCGAGCGCCGTCGCAGCCTTGCCCTGTACCCAGTAGAGCTTGAAAAACCGCTGTGCCTTCAGCCGGGGAATGTCCGTCCAGAGCGTCGCGTCGTGGGCGGCGAAGTTCTCGGCGGCGGCCAGCGTCGGCGCGATGGAATCGGACAGCCGGTCAGTGCTTTCAGCGGCAAAATTGTCGAGCGTGCGCTGCATGAGCGATTCGGTCGTCGTGATGACGAATTTTCCGTCCGTCGCGGAAAAACAAAGTCCCTGCCGCATCCGTCCGCCGTCGGTTGCGAGTTCGAGTACGGAATACTGGGCGTTGCCGCGCTTGCGGGTTTCGAACTTCGAGGATTGTTTGAACAGTTCCGTCAGCGATGCCTTCGCCGCCGGAAGTTCCGTGACGTAGACGATTTCGAGCTTGCCCATGTCGTACATCGCGACCGCCGTCGCGCCGCCCGCCATTTCGGCCACCCGATCCTCGGTCATTTCGATGCCCGCGCCGGTTTCGAATTCCTTCAGCCGCTCGCTCAACTTGGCGTACAACCGCGACTGCCCGAACGCCCGGAAGTTGTCGCTCGCGTAATAGCGATCATGCGCCGGTGACGCCTTCCATTTGCCGAACAGTCCGGCGAAATCGCGGGCCTGCACGTAGGCAATCGCGCCGCGCGGAATCAGCCGCGCCAGGGGCATGGAGTCGGCGGTCGGCGATCGATCAGCCGCCACGGCGAGGGCGCTGACAAAGAGGATACAGGCGAAAAGCCAGAAGAAGCTGCGTTTCATCGGCGGACTGTCTCCGGTCGGATTGTGAATTCGCCGTAAGCTAAACCAGAACCGTCAAAATTGGTAGAGAAAGCAAGAAATCAGCAGTCAGTAGCCAGTGGCCAGTGGCCAGAAGCCAGTGGCCAGAAGCCAGTAGTCAGTAGTCAGTAGTCGGTGAGCCTGCCTCAGTTGATTGCAAAAACAATCCGCTTGACACGAACGTTCATGAAAAGAAATCTGCCAATCCACGACCAACCGCCTTTTTCTGGCTGACTGCTGACTGCTGACTGCTGGCTACTGGCTACTGGCAACTGGCTACTGGCTGCTGACTGCTGGCCGCTTCCCCAAAGGAGAATCTCCCTATGTTCGCATCCTCGCGCCGTCCGTCCCGCTGGGTCGGCCTTTGTACGGTTCTCGTTCTGGTTCTTTCCATCGTTCCGGCGTTTGCCCAGGAAACGAAACCGGCTGAAATCACCCCGAAATCGTTCGTCGGCGACTGGAAGGGGACGCTCAACGTCGGCGGCATCCGGCTCGATCTGATTCTGCACATCGTCGCCGACGCCGATGGCAAGACGCTTTCCGGTTCGTTCGACAGTCCCGATCAGGGCGCGAGCGGCATCAAGTTCGATTCGGTGACATCGAACGGGGCCACGTTCAATTTCACGTTCAAGCGGGGCAACATCGCCTACACCGGCACGCTTGCCAACGATGGCGCGACCATTTCCGGCACGTTTACCCAGGGCAGTTCCGCGCCCCTCGATTTCAAGCGGTCAAACGGCCCGATTGCGGCCAAAGTCCGTCCGCAGGACCCGAAGAAACCCTATCCCTATAAGGAAGAGGACGTGAGTTTCGACAATCCGGCGGCAACCGGGGTCAAACTGGCCGGAACCCTGACGATTCCCGCCGAAGCCAA
>JAAFHI010000545.1 GCA_013298335.1 Actinomycetota bacterium | reverse complement strand
GGCCGAGAAGACCGCGAATCTGCGGATTTTTTCCGATGAAGAGGGAAAGATGAACCGCTCGCTGCTCGATTTCGGCGGGGAAGTGCTGGCGGTGTCGCAGTTCACGCTCTACGGCGACGCGCGCAAAGGACGGAGGCCATCGTTCATTGACGCGGAAGCGCCGGAGTCGGCGGCGCGGCTGGTTGATTATTTTGTGGATTGCCTGCGCCGGATGGGGTTGAAGGTCGAAACCGGGGTGTTCGGAGCGGACATGCAGGTTGAAATTCACAATGACGGGCCGGTGACGATTCTGCTTGAGCGCGAAAAATAGGTTTGTGGTTTCCGGATTCGGCGTGCCGTGCGGTTGGCGTTCCGATTCGGGGAAAATCGACGATGTGCCGTAAAACGATTGACTTCAATCGGATACGGCATTTTTTAGCCTCATCGGGAGAGATTCTGCCTTATTTGTGAAAAATACTTGACAATAGAAGACTCAGATTTTTATATTGCGAACACTTTGATTAAGCCTGAAACCTCAACGTCGGACTTCTCCGGGAGGAATTATGAGACTGGATCGCTTTACCCTGCGGGCGCAGGAAGCTGTTGAAACGGCGGTCACCTATGCGGGGCAGCGCCAGCATCCGCAGGTCGAACCGGAGCACCTTCTGCTGACGCTGATTGACCAGCCGGAGGGTCTGACGAAGCCCCTGCTCGAAAAAATCGGCATTCCGGTGGCGATGGTCCGGCAGGACATCGTGGCCGCGCTCGACAAGTTTCCGACCACGTCGGGCGGGCAGCGGTACTTTTCGGGCAAGCTCTCGACGATTTTCGTCGCCGCCCAGAAGGAAGCCGACGGGTTGCAGGACGCCTACGTCAGCACCGAGCATCTTTTGCTGGCGATGGCGGAGGACAAGGCGAGTCCGGCGGGGCTGACGCTCCGGCGGTACGGTCTGAAGCGCGACGATCTTCTGAAAGTGCTGACCCAGTTGCGCGGCAACGAGAAGATTGTCGATCAGGACCCTGAGTCGAAGTACCAGTCGCTGAACAAATACGGTCGCGATCTGACCGAACTGGCCCGCGCGGGCAAGCTTGACCCGGTCATCGGGCGGGACGATGAAATCCGCCGGGTGGTGCAGGTGCTGTCGCGGCGTTCGAAGAACAATCCGGTGCTCATCGGCGAGCCGGGGGTCGGGAAGACCGCCATCGTCGAGGGTTTGGCGATGCGGATCATCACCGGCGACGTGCCGGAGTCTTTAAAGGACAAACGGCTGATCACGCTCGACCTGGGCGCGATGCTGGCGGGCGCGAAGTATCGCGGGGAGTTTGAGGATCGCCTGAAGGCGGTGCTGAAGGAAGTCACCCGTTCGGAAGGCCAGATCATCCTCTTTATAGATGAACTCCACACGCTCGTCGGCGCGGGTGCGGGCGAGGGTGCGCTGGATGCCTCGAACATGCTCAAGCCGGCCCTGTCGCGCGGAGAACTGCGCTGCGTCGGGGCGACGACGCTCAACGAATACAAGAAGCACATTGAAAAGGACGCCGCGCTCGAACGCCGTTTCCAGCCGGTCTACGTCGCGGAGCCGGACGTCGAGGACACCATCGCCATCCTGCGCGGGCTGAAGGAACGCTATGAGGTTCACCACGGCGTCCGCATCAAGGACACCGCCATCGTGGCGGCGGCGACGCTCTCGAACCGCTACATCGCGGACCGTTTTCTGCCGGACAAGGCGATTGACCTCATCGACGAGGCGGCGTCGCGGCTGCGGATTGAAATCGACAGCCTTCCGACCGAAATCGACGAAGTCGAGCGCGGCATCATGCAGCGCGAAATCGAGCGGCAGGCGCTGGTTCGGGAAGAGGACCCGGCGTCGAAGGAACGTCGGGCGCGCATCGAGCAGGAAATTTCCGAACTGCGCGAAAAGAGCGCCACGCTCAAGGCCAAGTGGCAGAACGAAAAGGAAGTCATCGAGGCGATCCGGACCGACAAGGAGCAGCTCGAACAGATGAAGATCGAGGCCGAGCGGTACGAACGGGCAGGCGATTACGCCAAGGTCGCGGAAATCCGCTACGGCTCGGTGGCCGAACTCCAGCGGAACATTGATGCGAATCGCGCCAAGCTGGCGTCGCTTCAGCAGGGCAGTTCGATGCTCAAGGAAGAAGTCGACGAGGCCGACATCGCCCAGGTCATCGCCAAGTGGACCGGTATCCCGGTTGCCAAGATGCTCGAAAGCGAAGTCCAGAAGCTCATCAAGATGGAAGAGCGGATGGAGAAGCGGGTGATCGGGCAGCGCGAGGCGCTCGAAGCGGTGGCAAATGCCGTCCGTCGGTCGCGCGCCGGGTTGCAGGACCCGCAGCGGCCCATCGGGTCGTTCATCTTCCTCGGTCCGACCGGGGTCGGGAAAACCGAAACGGCGCGGTCGCTGGCGGAATTCCTCTTCGACGACGAGCAGGCGATGATCCGGCTCGACATGTCGGAATACATGGAAAAGCACTCGGTCGCGCGGCTCATCGGCGCGCCTCCGGGCTACGTCGGATACGACGAGGGCGGCCAGTTGACCGAAACCGTCCGGCGGCGGCCCTACTCGGTGATCCTTTTCGACGAAATCGAAAAGGCGCATCCGGACGTGTTCAACATTCTGCTTCAGGTGCTCGACGACGGACGGCTGACCGACGGCAAGGGCCGGGTCGTGAACTTCAAGAACACGGTCGTCATCATGACCTCGAACATCGGCAGCCGCGAAATTCTCGACTGGGGCGGCGATCCCGAAAACGAGGACAAGATCCGGCGCGAAGTGCTGGCCCAGATTCGCGACGTGTTCAAACCCGAATTTCTCAACCGCGTGGACGAGATCGTCATCTTTCATCCGCTCGGTCGCAAGCACCTCCACCACATCGTCGATGTGCAGTTGGAGAAACTCCGGGCGGTTCTGGCGGAACGCAAGATCGCGCTCGAAATGACGGACGAAGCCAAGGACCTGATCGCCGAAGAGGGCTACGACCCGGCGTACGGCGCGCGCCCGCTCAAGCGCGTGATTCAGAACCAGCTTCAAAACCCGCTCTCGGTGATGCTGCTCAAGGGCGAAGTGCTCGAAGGGCAGGGCATCCGGGTGGGCGTGGACGGCGAAAAGCTGACCTTCGCGCCGACCGCGGTCGCCGGGGCGGCCACCGCGTAACCTTTCGCCCGGAGACCGCGCGGCTCCGGGCCGGACTCGAAAACCGCCGCGCGTTCAATGAACGCAGGCATACAGTGGAACAAGCGTAAAATTTCGGAGGTACGTATGACGCTGCAACGTTTTGACCCTTTCCGCGAACTTTTCAGTCTGCAACATCGCATGGGACGCCTCTTCGACGAAGCGGGAATCAACCCGCGGTTCGTCGAAAAAGAGGAAGCCGCCACCGCGACCTGGTCGCCGGCGGTTGACATCTACGAGACGCAGCAGGAAATTGTGGTGAAAGCCGAACTGCCCGACCTCAAGCAGGAAGACATCGAGGTGAGCGTCGACAACGACCGGCTTTCGATCCGCGGCGAACGCAAGTTCGAATCGGAAGTGAAGCGCGAGAACTACCACCGCATCGAGCGGTCGTTCGGCAGTTTCTCCCGCGCCTTCACGTTGCCCCCGACGGTTGACCAGGAAAAAATCCAAGCCGACTACAAGAACGGCGTCCTGACGGTGAAGCTGCCGAAGCGCGAAGTCGCGCAGGCGAAGCAGATCAACGTTCAGGTCAACTAAAAAAGCAGGGGTCAGGGATCAGGAATCAGGGATCAGGTCAGACCGGGGGAACGGAGAATTCGACTCCGGTTCTGG
>JAAFHI010000370.1 GCA_013298335.1 Actinomycetota bacterium | reverse complement strand
CCCGCGACGCCGGCCACCCCGCTCGAACCGGTCGTGGACACGGTGCTCGTCGAGGATACCGAAGAGGATTCCCCGCTCGAACTCGACGAGGAAACGGCCACCTCGCTGACGCAGGAACAGTATTCCCAACTCATTGATTTAATGGGCGAAGTCGTCGCCGCGGTCGAAACCGGCGCGGTCGAGACGAGCCGGCGGCAGGATTTCTCGATCTCGTTTCGGGAAGCCCTGATCCGGATGGCCGAGCACTACCCGTTCCTTGATCCCTTCGCGGCGGAATTCGAGTATACCGGCGGCGAAGTCACTTTTCGCGGCAAGGCCCGCCCGGCGGACTTCGTGGTCGGACTCTCGCAGGCCCTGCGCCTGACCGTCCTCGATCTCGACAAGCGGCTGCCCGAAACGGGCGTCCGTCCGCGGGTCGAAACCGCCCTGCGGGAACTCCGCCAGCGCCGCAGCGCCGATTTCGACCGCTACGGTCTCGAAATCGCCACCAACGAAATTCTCAATCAAAAACCGGCCACGGAAATTTCATAAACTCCCGCCGTCCGGTTTGAGGCGCGTATGTCCAAAGCACACGAAGTATTTCTTCAGGATCTGATGCGGACGCCCGGCATCAAGAGCGCAATGCTCGTCAACAACCGCGGGGAAGTCCTGCTGAGTACCGGGCAATTCACGCTCAATTCGCAGGCGACGGTGCAGATCGGCGTCCTGTTGACCCAACTCTCGGCGGTCGCCGAAATGGGGTACAACAAGATTGAGGAGATCTCCATGGTCTTTGGTGAAGGGCGGATAACGGCCTTTACCAGCCTTGACTTAATGATTGAAACTTCGTATGGTACGCAGGAAGTCTTCCTCATAATTATCAGCGTGCCGACCGCGAATCTGCCCACAATGCGGATGACCGTCAAGGTCGCGGCTGACAAACTGAAAAAAGACAAAGCAGTCTCGGGTCTCAAAGTAAGCGTGAGCGTCTTGCGTCGTACTCTGCTGACGCGCGACCGCATGGACGCAACGAGCTGGGAACTGCTCGAAGCCATGAATCGAGCCTGAGTTTCGCCCCTTTCGCCCCGGCTCGGGACGTATCCGGAACGGCGGTTCGTCCGGACGGCGACTGCGACCGACGACTCCTTCCTTCTAGGCGCGCCTTGATATGTCAAACGCATTCAGCGGAAACCTCGCCCAACTCAAACTGATGGATGTGCTCCGGTTGCTCCATGCCAGCAACCGCACCGGCCAGCTCGAACTCCAGCACGAAGACGGTCGCTCCGGCGAAATCTACTTCGACAACGGACAGATTTCCCACGCCACCTATGAAGACGCCTTCGGCGAGGACGCGGTCTACGGGCTGTTCTCGTGGGGGTCCGGCAAGTTCACGTTCATGGCCGACATCACCAACGATGAACGCTCGACCTACCTGCAAACCGAGGAAATCCTGCTTGAGTGCGTGACCTACGCCACCGAGTGGGAAAGCGTCCGCCGGGTCGTCCCGTCGGCGCGGGCCGTTTTCCGGCTCTCGACCCGCTCGATGCGCGAATTCTCGCTGCGCGCGGAAGACTGGTCGGTCATCCAGAACCTCGACGGACAGCGCACGGTCGGTGAAATCGGCGACCTGACCCAGTTGAACGAACTGATGGCCTCGAAAGTCATCGTCCGCCTCTTCGATCTCGGCCTCGTCGAATTCGCCGGTGAACGCGAGGATGACGCGGAAGCCGTGGACGCCGTCCCGGACGAAGTGCTCCACCAGGCCGAAAAGGAACTGACACTGGCCATCGGCCCGATGGCCCCGATCGTCCTCGAAGACTGCGCCGAAGCCATCGGCTACAAACTGAGCCAACTGCCGAAGGACATGATGCCCTATCTGGCCGAACGGCTCGCCGAAGAGATTCCCGACAGTGAGCGTCGCGTGAAGTTCCAGGAAGCGATGCTCGAAATCATGCAACATCTGTACTCCTAATAGAGTACGCCCCCGCCGTAAACCATGAAACTGAACATCCGCAACAAGCTCATCATCTTCGCGGCGATCCTGATTTTCGCGCCCCTCGCCCTTTCGGCGCTGGCCTTCGTCGTCATCGTCAGCGGAAACATCGAAGAGGACGCCCGGCGCAGCATCGAAAAGGACGCCCGGCTCGCCGAGGAACTCCTCAGGAACCGGCAGCAGATTCTCCTCGAAACCGCGCAGGCCACCGCGCAGGCGATTGCCAAGGACAACCTCATTGACTCGGCGGCCACCCCGTCGAGCGCGACGAGTTCGTCCGGAAACCCGTCGCAGGCCGCGCAGGCGAGCCAGGCCGGCGGGCAGCGGCAACTCCAGCAACTGCTCAAGCAGCGGAACGACGTCTCCGGCGTGGATTTCATCGCGGTTCTGAACACCAAGGGGCAGGTTCTCATCCGCCACAACGGCAATGCCGAAGCGCAGGAATCACTGGCCGACAATCCCCTGTTCGTCAAGGCTCGGAACGCCATCGAGAGCAATCAGGCGGATGCCATCGAAAAGGCGACCAGCGCCGGGACCATCAACGAGACCGAGGAACTGCTGAAGCGCTTCGGCCTCGACGAGCAGTTGAAGAAATCCGCCGGCGCCAAACTCGGCCTGACCTTCGAAGGCATCGCCCCCATCACCAGCGGCAACAAGGCCCTCGGATTCGTCATCGTCGGACAGCTCGCCAATAATGCGCCGCAGGATGAAAACCGTCCGCTGAACGCCCTGACCCGCAAGGTCAAGCAGACGCTCTACCGCGATTTGCAGGAGGCAAGCGTGACGGCCATTCTGTCGAAAGACAAAATCATCGTCTCCTCCAGCGATCCGCGGGCCATCGGAACGAAGGTCCAGAGCGAGCTTTCCAGCGACAAGCCGACCGCGGTCAGCAATTCCCTGCTCAACGACTCCTACAAAACGGCGTTCGCCCCGATCAAATCGCCGGACGACCAGCTCGTCGGCTACATCGGCGTGGGCGTCAAGAACAGCTACTACAATCAGGTGCTCTATACCTCGCTGCTGATCATCGCGGTCGCCACGCTGATCTTTCTGGCGCTCGGGATCGGACTCGCGGTGTTCCTCTCACAGCAACTGACGCTCCCGATTACCCAGTTGACCGAAGCCGCCAACCGGATTTCGCTCGGCGAACTCGACGATCCGATCGTCATCGCCTCGAAGGACGAAATCGGCCAGCTCGGCGAATCGCTCGAACGCATGCGCATCAGCTTGAAACAGGCCATCGAACGGCTCCGCAGTCGTCGCTAAAAAGGTCTCGTACAACGGATTTCACGGATGGCACGGATTCTGAACAGCATCCGTGAAATTCCTGGAATCCGTTTTTTCTTTCCCCATTCCTCCTACCTTTATGAAAATTCACGAATATCAAGCCAAAGCCCTCCTCTCGAAGTACGGCGTGACGGTCCCCCGCAGTCACGTTGCCCGCACGCCCGCCGAAGCCCGTGAAGCCGCCGAAAAGCTCGGTGGATTCCCGGTCGTCATCAAAGCCCAGATTCATGCCGGCGGTCGCGGCAAGGGCGGGGGCGTCAAACTCGCCAAATCGCTCGAAGAAGTCGAAACCATCGCCGCGCAGATCCTCGGCATGCAACTGGTGACGCACCAGACCGGTCCCGAAGGCCGGACCGTCCGCACGGTGCTCATCGAGGAAGGTCTCCACATCAAGAAGGAGTTCTACCTCGGCCTGCTCATCGACCGCGCCACCTCGTCGCCCGTTTTCATGGCGAGTCAGGCGGGCGGGATGGACATCGAGGAAGTGGCGGCCCACACGCCCGAGAAAATCCTCAAGGAAATCATCGACCCGACGCTCGGCCTCCAGCCCTATCAGGCGCGCAAACTCGCCTTCGGTCTGGGTCTGACCGACAAGCTCGTCGGCAAGGCGACCAAGTTCATGCTCGCGCTCTACAAGGCGTTCGTCGAAAGCGATGCCTCGCTGGTTGAAATCAATCCGTTCCTGCTGACGGAAGAAGGCGACCTCTACGCGCTCGACGCGAAAATGACCTTCGACGACAACGCGATGTACCGCCATCCGGACTACGCCGAGATGCGTGACCTGCATGAAGAAGAGGAACTCGAAATCGAAGCGTCGAAGTTTGACCTCAACTACGTCAAACTTGATGGCACCATCGGGTGCATGGTCAACGGCGCGGGTCTCGCGATGGGGACGATGGACATCATCCACCATGCGGGCGGCAGCCCGGCGAACTTCCTCGACGTCGGCGGCGGCGCGTCGCAGCAGCGGGTCGAGAACGCCTTCCGCATCCTGCTCGCCGACCCGAACGTCAAGGCCGTGCTCATCAACATCTTCGGCGGGATCGTCCGGTGCGACATGGTCGCGGCGGGCGTGGTCGAAGCCGCCAGAAACCTCGGCGTCCAGATTCCGATCGTGGTCCGGCTCGAAGGCACCAACGTCGAAAAGGGCCGCGAAGTCCTCGAACAGTCAGGATTGAACTTCACCACCGCCACCGGAATGAAGGATGCCGCCGAAAAGGTCGTGGCGCTCGCCGCCGCTTAAAAGACCTCTTCGAAAGCTGTTACCGAAAAAGCCGTGCGTCTCCGCACGGCTTTTTCCATTGGCGATTCGAATTCCCGCGCATGTATATATTAAGGATCGCGCGCGCGTACGATGAATGATTCTTCAAAGTTCCTTGAATCGCAATTGGTCCCTTGGGCCTGCCCAAATGGAAAAAAGGAACTTTGGAGCGGGGTTCCAATGGAATTTAGCCCACGTCCGGAGCGCGTTGGCGAGGACGTGGGGAACAGATGTTTGCATTGCCCCCGAAGCACGCGGGCCGAACATATAGCCCATATCCTCGCCAAAGCGCTCCGGATATGGGCTATAGCTGCACCGGTTTGGCCG
>JAAFHI010000201.1 GCA_013298335.1 Actinomycetota bacterium | reverse complement strand
CGATTCCGCCGACGAGGCGTTTCACCGCGTGGAGGACGAATTCCTCGAAAAACTCCGCGCGGGCGAACTGTTTTACGCCCACAACGTCTCGCGCAACGGTGTCCTGCTCGGTCGCCAGCGCATTACCGCCTATCTGTGCCAGGCGCCGAAACGCGAAGCCCACGACATCGGGCTGGCGCTCAGCCTCCGCCGGATTCCGGTCCGTCCGAACACGCCGTCGGACCTCAGTTTCTGCTGGAGTTCGCGCCTGCTCGTCCGCGAAATCGTCGAGGGCCGCCTCAACGCCGGGCTGGTCATTCTCGTCGGCGCCACCGGAAGCGGCAAAAGCACCACCCTCGCGGCGATTCTCGAAGCCATTAACCGCCGCCGCCGGGCGCACATCATCACGCTCGAACGGCCCATCGAATTCCTCTTTCGCAACAAGTCGAGCCACTTCACCCAGATTGAAATCGGACGCCACATTTCGAGCTTCAAGGCGGGATTGAGAAACGCGCTCCGGCAGGACCCGGACGTGCTGATGGTCGGCGAGATTTCCGGTGCGGAGGAGGCTGAACTCGCCATCGAGGCGGCCAACACCGGCCACCTCGTGCTGACCAGCCTGCACAGCGAAAACACCGCCGTCGCGGGTCTGCTCAAGTTCTGGGAAATGGTCGGGCGGCGGGCCGACGTGGGCAATCACGTCCGGGCGGTCATCGCGCAGAAACTGATTCCGCCCGCCGAGCGCGAAAGCCGCTCCGACCGGGTGCTGATTCAGGAAATCCTCCGGGTGGACGACCCCGCCGTGCAGAATCTGCTCTTCCGCAAGACGGCGGAACGCGCGCCCTACCTCGAACTCCTCGACGCCCCGGCGGACAATCCCTTCAACCAGCGCCACCAGAGTTTCGAACTCGGCCTCATCCTCGCGCGCGAGCAGAAACTCATCAACGCGAGCATCGCCCAGACCCACGCCGTGAACCTCGAACAGTACAAAAGCCTGATGGAACAGGTCGCCGACGAACGGTCGGGCTGGCGCGCGGCGGTCACCCGCATCCTCGGCCAGCTTTCCGCCGACGACGAACGACTCGGGAGAACCAGCGGATGACCGAACGCGGCGCGGGATTTCGACGGTCGCTGATTCGCGGCCAGCTTCTGCTCGGGCTGGTCGCGGTCGGCCTGCTCGGCGGGGCCGCGTGGCTCCATCAGGTTCACCAGGACGTGCTCGACCGGCAGTACCGGCTCGCCGAAGACCGCGGACGGGTGCTTGAAACCCTCAATCTGGTGCTCGAACGGACGCCCTCGCGGATCGTCAATCCCCTGCCTGCCACCGCCGTCCCGGAAGCCACCCGCGCCGTCGACGGCTACCTGCTCATGCTCACCGACCCGCGACTGCGGGTCCGCACGCGCGACCTCGAAACCGCCCGCGCCGCCGCGCTCGACGCCCTGCGGCGGGAGGCGGCCCGGTTCGGCGCGGAACAGGTTCAACTTGGAATGCACCACGAACGGCTGAACGTCTGGTCGTTCGTGCTCATCGGCGGCGGGGTGCTGCTCAACGGGCTCGGCGTCCTGCTGCACCTGGGTCTGCTCAAACGGGCGGCCCGCATCGGCGAACAGGCCGAGCGCACCCTCACCGAAACCGACAGCACGCTCCATGACCGCACCAGCCAGCTCGTCCGGGCGAATGTATCGAAGGCCCAGTTGGCCCGCGAGAACGAATTCATCCGCGAACTTCACAAACGGACCGAGGAACGCGCCATCCGCGACGGCAACACCGGCCTCCTGCGGCACGACATGATGCTGCCCATGCTGACCGAACGGATTCTCGGACTCCCCGAAAACAGCAACCTCGTGGTCGCCAAACTCGACGTCGACAAGATGAAGGCGATGAACGACGAACTGTTCGGCCACGCCGGCACCGACCGCATGCTCGCGCTGATCGGACAGGAGATTCAGAACGTCCTGCGGCGGACCACCGACCTGAGTTTCCGGTCGGGCGGCGACGAATTCACCTGCGTCTTCGAACCGACCACGCCGGATGACGTCCGCGCGCTGCCGGAACTCATCCGCGCCGGGATCGCGAACCTCCGCGAGTCCTACACCCGGCATGAAACCGACCCGCCCCGGACGGTGACCCTCTGGGGAACGGTGTCGGTCGGCGTCGTCACACTTGGAGAAATCGAGGAGTGGAAGGAGTTCGCCCGGCTCTCGGTTCACGAACGGGCGCAGCGGATGGAAACGCTCGAAAACCTGAAGATCAAGCTGCTCGCCAAGGCCGACGCGCGCGCCTACATTTCAAAACACGAGGGCCGCAACCGGGTGACGCACGAAGGATAGTCGCGCCGGTACCGCCTGATCTGAACCATTCGGAGACGGCGCGGGCCATTATTTCCGGATGGTTTCCGCGATGGCCCGGAGCAGGCCGTTGGCCGTAAAGGGTTTGGGCAGAAACCGGTCCACCCCGAGGGACGCGACCGCGGTCTCCGGGTCCGCGATGTCCAGACCGCTGACCGCGATGATCGGGGACCGCGCATTGGCGTCACGAATGGTACGAATCACCGCGAAGCCGTCCGGCAGGGGCATGTGCAGGTCAACCACCGAAAGCGCGATCTCGCCGCCCTTGCGGTGAAAGAAGTCGAGGGCATCCTCGCCGCTGCGGGCAGTCAGCACCTGATAACCGTGCGCCTCCAGTACACCCCGCGTCATATCGAGCAGCGAGACTTCATCATCCACCACCAGAATCAGTTCCCCGCTTCCCTCCGGCACTTCGGATGCCTCGGTTAATTCCGGCTGAACCTCGTCCGCCGTCGCCGGGATGCACACCGAAAAGGTGGATCCGCGACCGACTTCGGTCTCGATGCCGATCGAACCGCCATGCACTTCAACGATGCCCCGGACCGTCGCCAGGCCAAGGCCGGTGCCTTTCCCCGCTTCCTTGGTCGTGAAGAAGGGATCGAAAATCCGGTCGCGCACCTCGGGCGGAATGCCCTCGCCGGTATCCGAAACGACGAACTGGACGAACCGGCGCTCGCCGTCGGTTCGATTTTCAGCCCGGAGCGTCAGCCTGCCGCCGTTCGGCATGGCGTCGCGGGCGTTCACGCAGAGATTCAGCAGCACCTGACTCAACTGGGTGGCCCCGATATTCACGGTCCAGAGCGTTCCCGAGGGCGGCGCGTCGAGCGCGATGGTTTTCGGGAACGTTTCGCGAATCAGGGCGGCGACCTCGCCCAGCACGTGCTTCGGCTGAATCAGGGACTGTTCCTTGCCGCCGCCGTCGCGCGCAAAGGTCAGGACCTGCTTGACCAGCGCCGAGCCGCGCTTGACGCTGTTCTCGACCATGGTCAGCACGCCCTCCATCTGGTCCGGGTCGAGGCCGAGCCGGAGCATTTCCACGCCGAGGCTGATCGGCGTGAGCATGTTGTTCAGGTCGTGGGCGACGCCGCTGGCGAGCATGCCGATGGTTTCCATCCGCTGAACCCGCTGGAACTGACGCTCCATCCGACGTCTTTCGGTGATGTCGGTATTGATGAGCAGGATCGAGAGCGGCGTGCCGTCGGCGTCGCGGACCAGCGACCAGCGGCTCTCCACCACGAGGGCGCGGCCGTCGCGGTCAACCTGTTCAAGTTCGCCCGACCAGCGTTCGGTTTCAAAAATGGTCCGGCGGGCCTCGGAAACGGCGCCGTGGGCCTGTTCGAAAAGAATCGGCGCAGCCGGCTGACCGGCGATTTCATTCATTTTCCAACCGTAGAGACGTTCTGCCCCGATATTCCAGAACCGGACCCGCTCATCCATGTCGAGTTGAATGATGGCATCGTGCGTCTGGTTGAGGAGCTGCGCCTGTTCGCGGATGCGCCGCTCGTCACGCTGCTGCTGCATGGAGCTGTTTTCCCGCTCCGACAGCAGTTTGCGGAAACGGTTCAGGCGCAGAATGCCCCGTACGCGCGCGCGCAACTCGTCCATGTCGTAGGGCTTGGAAATGAAGTCGTCCGCGCCCGATTCAATACCCTTCAGGCGCGATTCCTTGTCGTTCAGCGTGGTCAGCAGGACGATCGGAATCTCCGAAAGCAGCGGGTGATTCCGCAGCGCCATGCACAGTTCATACCCGGTCAGCACCGGCATCATGACATCGGAAAGCACCAGGTCCGGTTCGTGCATCCGGGCCAGTCCGATTGCTTCCTGGCCATCGGACGCGAACATCAGCTCATATTCGGGATTCCTCAGAATGACGCTCAGCAGCTTCTGGGCCGTCGGGTCATCTTCGGCAATAAGAATTTTGGAGATCGGTTTCATAAGTAGTCGGGGAGCCGGGGAATCCGGTGGCTATCCGGGAGTTTGGTGGACGGGTATGTGTTCGAGTCGTTCACAAAGCGCGTTGAATTCGTTCTGGAGCAGGGTAAAGCACGCCTCCGGGAACCCGTCCGTGAAGGATTCGGCCTCGGTTTCGATTCGTTTCATCATCTCCGTCAGTCGGGTCGCGCCGATCTGGGAGGCGCTGCCGCGAATGAAGTGGGCCACCGAGCGCACCGTGACCACGTCGCCGGCCGCCGCCGCCGCCCTGATCTCGGACAACTTCGTTCGGGTATTGGCCTGAAACAGCGAGGTCAGTTCCCGCACCACGTCTCCAATGTTCCCGTCGCCCCCCGAAAGCACCCGCAGGTCGTCCAGCGACTTCATGTCGAGGGTCGGAAACTTCCGCAGGACGCCCTCATCGAAGACCCGCCTCACCGCCGGTCGCGCGGGCAGGTGGGCTTCCACCATCTCGCGAAGCTGGACGATGGTGAAAGGTTTTGAAAGGTAGTCGTCCATGCCGACGGCGAGACATTTTTCGCGCTCGCCGACCATTGCGCTGGCGGTCAGGGCGACAATCGGCGTCCGCGAGCCGTGTTCGGCGGCGCGGATGGCGCTGGTCGCCTCGAATCCGTCCATCTCCGGCATCTGGCAATCCATCAGGACCACCTCGAAATCATTCTTCGCGCAGATTTCGACCGCATCCCTTCCATTGAAGGCGCAGGTCACCTGATACCCCATCTTTTCGAGCTGGGTGCGAGCGACCATCCGGTTAATCTCGCTGTCCTCGACGAGCAGGATCCGGAATCCCTCGCCCGCCGCCGACGCGCTTCCGACCGCCGCCGTCCGGGCCGCGGTTCGCGATGTCTGGTTGTTCAGTGCCATAAAGACGGCCTCTCGAAGTTGGACGTTGCGAACCGGCTTGAGCAGACAGGCCGCAAGGTTTGCCTGGCGGACGAGCGTCTGATCGGGGTGATGGCTTGATGTGAGCAACAGCAGGGGCAGGGCCCTGAAATCCGTTTGCGCCCGGAGTCGAATGGCCAGATCGAGTCCGGTCATGTCGGGCATGTTGAGGTCGAGGACGGCCACGTCGAAGGTTTTTCCGGTCGCGGCGGCTTCGGCCAGTGCGCGCAGCGCGCCGCCGCCGCTTTCCGCGGGCACCGTTTCCATGCCCCAGGCCGCGAACTGCTGAACCAGCACCATCCGGTTGGTCGGGTGGTCATCCACGATCAGCGCCCGCCGTCCTTCCAGTTCCGGCGGCGGACCGCTCGTCTCGGGCAGACGCGCCGAAGGACGGAAGCGAACGACAAACCGGAACGTCGACCCCTTGCCCGGCTCGCTTTCGAAATCCATTTCCCCGCCCATCATTTCGGTCAGACGCTTGCTGATGGAAAGGCCGAGACCGGTGCCGCCGTACCGCCGGGAATTCGATCCGTCCACCTGCGTGAACGCCGAAAAGAGTTTGCCCTGCGCCTCTTTCGGAATCCCGATGCCGGTATCCGTGACCGAAAACCGCAGGGTCGAAGCCTCGCCGGGGCCGGCGGGCTGGACGCGCACAACGACCTCGCCGGTTTCGGTGAACTTGACGGCGTTCCCGATCAGGTTGATCAGAATCTGACGCAGGCGTCCGGGGTCGCCCCGCAGAAACTGCGGTACGTCCCGATAGACCAGCGTGACCAGTTCAAGCGACTTCCGGCGGGCCGCCTCCGCCACCAGTTCGACCGCCTCCTCGACAACCGCCCGAAGTTCGAAATCGGTTTCCTCGAAGTTGAGTTTTCCGGCTTCGATTTTTGAAAAATCGAGAACGTCGTTGATGACGTTCAAAAGCGCATCCGAACTGGTTCGGATGGTCTCGGCGAAATCGCGCTGTTCCGGGTCGAGCGGCGTCTGGTTCAGGAGTTCGGTCATCCCGATGATGCCGTTCAGCGGCGTCCGGATTTCATGGCTCATGTTGGCGAGAAACTCCGACTTGAGCCGGGCCGACGTCAGGGCCTGATCGCGCGACATTTCAAGTTCGAGCAGAAGCTGGTTGCGCTCGGTGACGTCGGTCAGCATGACGAGGTGCGCGGGACGACCGTCGAACTGGATGACATGAAGCGTCACTTCGACATTGAAGATCGTGCCGTCCTTCTTTCGGTGACGCCATTGCCCGGCGGAACGCGGCGCGCCGCCGCTCTCCCGAAGCCGGTCCATGGATTCCACCAGGCGACCGACATCCTCCGGCGGACGGACGTCCCGAACCGTCATGCGGAGAAATTCCTTCCGACTGTACCCGTAGACCTCGACCGCCGTCGC
>JAAFHI010000615.1 GCA_013298335.1 Actinomycetota bacterium | reverse complement strand
CAACGGCGCGAATGTCGTCGAAATCGCCGACGAGACCGAACTGCCGTCCGGGTCGGCGTGGCGCGAAGCCTTCGTTGAAGCGTTGCGAATGGAACCCGATGCCGTGTTTGTCGAAACGGTTGCGCAACGTTCGGGCGCCGCCGCCGCGCGGCTGACCGCCGAACTGACCGCCGCCGCCGCAGGTTTTTCGTCGCCGCGTTTCCTCACGGTCGTGGATGCGGGCGTGGGCGAACTTTCCGCCGACCGGCTCGCCCTGGCGACGGAGATCGTCTTCGCCAAGGCTGAACGCTGTCCGCCCGAGGTGCTGGCGGAACTGCAAAACCGCTGTACGCAGGCGTTTCCCGGCATCACGCAGCACATCGCCCGCAACGGGCGGGTGGCGACCGCCGGTGAATGGTGGCGCGGCGACGTCGCGCCGACGGGTGGCGCGTCCGCGGGGGAAAGCGCGCCGGAGACCGGTCTGGCCGGATTTTTCCTGCCCGCGACGCGCTCGCTCACGCGCGAGACCTTCACGGCGTTTCTCGACGGACTGCCCGACGGCGTGCTGGTGGCGAAAGGGTATGTGGAATTCGTGGACGAAGGCGGAACGTGGAGCGTCCGGCGCGAAAACGGCGCGACCGTGATTCGTCCGGTGGACACGAAGTTCCCGCTGCCGAAGCACGTCGGGCTGGTCGTCCGGGCAGACGCGGGAATCGTCCGCGACACGCTCGCCGCCGCGCTGACTGCCTGCGAAGCCGGTCGCCGCCGCCTGGTCGTGCTGTAGCGCGATGGACCGCGCGCACCCTGCGCGCATGAGCTGACAAAAAGACATGCGGACAGGATGTCCGCGCTCCAATCCGCGCAACGGGTGACCGTGATGTACTTCGCCGAAGTGATGTTCCCGTTCGGGACGACGCGAAAAAAAACGGCGGTCGGAGAGGAAGTGACCGGCCTGATTGTATGGTGGAACAGAAACGGGCAGGTTAATGGACGTAATTGGTCGGTGATCGTGGATGAAAAAGGCATCCGGGCGTTTCTCATCCTGCCCGAACGGACCGCGCTGGCGAAAAAACATGCCAATAAATACGTCACGGCCTCGCTCGAAAAGCTTGTTGCGCTCGGCGTCGAACCGTTCCTTGTGACCATTCTGGGTCGGGAAATGGGAACGTTTACGAGTTGCCGCTGCCGGAAACCGAGTTGGTACTATCTTTTCGCAAGCGTCGGCTCCCCGCTCTGGTGCGGCGACTGCCGCAACCCCGTGCCGCTCTACCGGATTCCGCCGATTTCCGGAGATGAGTATTACGGCATCCTGATGTGGAACGAGGACCATCTGGCCTGCGATACCCTGTGGATCGGAAGCGGCGTCGGGGAACGTTTCAGCGGGCGGCAGATGTCCGAAGCGGAGAGCGAACTGTCGCGGGCCGGACGCGAAATCTGCGCCGCCATCGAGGAAAAGACGGGCATTCCGACCTATTACTACCTTGACCGCTATTCCGGGCGGAGCCTGAAGTCTGAAAAAGCGCGGAAATGCCCGGTGTGCAAAGGGGAATGGCTGCTCGCGGAACGCTGGGGAATATTCGACTTTCAGTGCGACGGCTGTCGGCTGCTGTCGAGCCTCGCGGTCAACTTTCCACGGTAAAAGGCCGGGGGTAACTGTTCAGCCCGGTCGTTGCCCTGCCCTCAAGGACAGGGCTCATTGCTTCCAAGCCCCGTGAACGGGGCTCCGGAATGAAGAAAATCGGTTTGAGCCTCGTTCACGAGGCTTGTTTTTGAAGAGCCCTGTCCTTGAGGGCAGGGCGAACGGCGGCGGCTGAACAGTTACAACCGGGGATGGATCAGGCGGCGTGATTGCCGTGCCGTTTCAGGTTTTCCTCGCACTTGTCGAGCACGTACCCAAGCGCCCCAAGCACGGTTTCCGGCTCGATGGTCGAGTACCGGCCCGATTCGAACACCTGCCCGTCCGGATCAAGTCGGTAAAACACCCATCCGGTGCCGTTCGTGACGATGCCGTAAACATCCATCGACATGCCGTCGGCTTCGTTCATTCTCTCGCACACCGCCATTTCGACCAGGCACTGCGCGAGACCCTGTTCGAAATCGTCGCGTTTGGCCTCGGCGACGCACAGGAGCAGCGTTTCCAGATAGCGCTGATTGGGCGCGAGGACGTAGTCGGCGGCCCCGGAGATATCCTCGCTCCTGAGCGGCGCGGCCTTCCAGGCCTTGATCTTCGGGTGGTGCGTGAGCGCTTCCTTGAGAAATTCGTCGATGAGCAGTTCCCTGGCCCGTTCGGTGGCGGTCAGGTCGACACCGTTCAGGCGCTCGAGATGTTCGAAAAGGGTCGCCGATGGCGGGCGGGGTTCAAAATCGGGTTTCCATCCGATAAGTTCCGTAATACCCAGAAGTTTCATCGCCGAGGCGGTGTTGAAACTCGAAAAATTCTTCTTTTCGCTGGCGCGCTTGCTGGACATATATCCTCTTTATTCAATGACTTGCGCGCAGGGTGCGCGCGGTCCGTCAGACGACCGGTTCGACCGCGCGGACGTGCTTGGTGAATTCTTCCGGGAATTTCCGCATCGCGCTCGTAATCGGCCAGACCGCCGCGTCGCCGAGCGGACAGTGCGACCGGCCCTCGATGTTCGGGCAGAGCCGCTTGATCATGTCGAGGTCTTCGGTTGTGCCTTCGCCGCGATGGATTTTCTTGAAAAGTTTGAGCAGCCAGTCGGTGCCCTCGCGACACGGCGTACACCAGCCGCACGACTCGTGATTGTAGAAGTGAATGAGATTGTAGGTCGTTTCGAAGATGTCGGTCGTGTCGTCCATCACGATCACGCCGCCCGAACCGAGCATCGAACCCGCCTTCATCATCCCGTCGTAGTCGAGCGTCGCGTTTTCGACCTCGTCCGGCGTCATGATCGGCACCGACGAGCCGCCGGGAATCACGGCCTTCAGTTGCCGCCCGCCGCGAATGCCGCCGCAATCCTCGTAAATCAGCTTTTTCAAAGGATATCCGAGCGGAACTTCGTAATTGCCGGGCCGGACGACGTGGCCGCTGACGGAAAACATCTTCGTGCCGCCGGATTTCTCCGTGCCGAGTTTCTGGTACCACTCGCCGCCGTTGACGATGATGTGCGGCACGGCGGTGAAGGTTTCGACGTTGTTGACGACCGTCGGGCAGCCGTAGAGGCCGGCCACCGCCGGAAACGGCGGCTTGATGCGCGGGTGTCCGCGATAGCCTTCGAGCGAGTTGAGGAGCGCCGTTTCCTCGCCGCAGATGTAGGCCCCCGCCCCCGGATGCACCACGATTTCGCACTCGAATTCCGTGCCGAGAATGTTTTTCCCGACGAATCCCTTCGCGCGGGCTTCCGCGATGGCTTTTTCGAGGATTTCGACCAGGTACCAGTATTCGCCGCGAATGTAGATAAAGACGCTTTTCGAAAGCAGCGCGTAGGCGGCGATGAGCAGGCCCTCGACGAGCTG
>JAAFHI010000637.1 GCA_013298335.1 Actinomycetota bacterium | reverse complement strand
GCGTCCGGGTGCGAGCGGCTGCTGGCGGAACTGCATCGCGCCCCGGAAGCGATCCGGTTTGTCTCGGGCGAAGCGAGAATCCGGAACGGCGAACTGGAAATTGCGCCGCTGGCGGTGGTGTTTCAGGGTGAAACGGCGAAATACGCCGTTCAGCCGTGGGTAGACGCGGGCGAAGCGGCGGCGGCGCCCCGCGAACCTTCAAAGTTGACCGAGTCCGCGCCGAACGACCCGGTCGCCGATTTTATCGAGCGGTTGGCGGACGCGCTTCGCGATGTACTTCATTCGGGAATCGTGAGTACGGACGATTCCGCCCTTCGTGCGTGGCGCGCCCTCACGGACGAAGCGGCGGCGCTCGGATTGAACCGGTTGAGGCCGCCGGTGGCCTTCATTACCGACACGCTCGAAGCGAAAAGCCGCCGCCTGACCGCCGATGCCGAGCGCACCGCCCGCGCGGCCCGCGCCGCCCTCAAACTCAACGCGCTGATCCGGTTCGGGGCGGATTTCCCCTCTTCCTGAACTCAATCGCGTCGGTCGGGGTCTTCAAAACCCGAACCGGTCCATTCGAAACGCGCGATGACGTGGCCGGATTCGCCGGTTTTGGCCGGTTTGACCACAAGTTCCAGTTCGCTGCCTTCCCAGAAACGCATCGCGTAGGGAAAAGAGCCGTCCGGTTTGACGACCGACGCGATTTCCTCGACCTGCCGGATGAGCCGGGCGTAATCGGGAAGATTCAGCTTCGGGCCAAGCTGGCTGGTGACGTCGGCCCACTCCCCTTTCCGAAACCGGAGCATTTTCAGCGTTCCGCGGCATCCGCCATCGGGGCAGGCGTTCAGGGTGAGTCCGACATACACCGTCTCCATTTCCCGGGAGTCGGAAAGCAGTTTGACGTCGCCCCAGCCGTCGGAGCCATCGGCGTTCCACCGGAACCGGAGGAAATTGAGGTCCGATTCGGTGGTCACGACCGCGGCGGAACGTTTCCCCGGATCAATCGGTAGGAATTCCGTCGGAATCGTCCGGTAAACGTCCGCGACCTTGGGGTACGTTTCGATGGGTGAGACCACCGCCCGTGCCGGGAGGGTGGAAATGCCGGGGATGACGGCCAGCAGCGCGCACGCAAGGAGCGTCTTTTTCATGGTTTTTTCTGTTCGGTGAAGGACGAGCCGTTCCATTTGAAGGATTTGACCGGATAGCCGGGGCGTTCGGCGGATTTCTGGCCCGCAAAGTAGTGAATTTCGTCGTTGATGAAGAAGAGGGTCAGCGGAACGTCGTCGCCGTCGGAGATTTTTCCGTTGAAGGCTTCCCGCTGCTTCAGTTTGGCGACGACCTCGGTCATGTCGATGACGGGCCGGACATCATCCGAGACATTCGTCCATTCGCCCTTGTCGTAGATCAGGAACAGCGGCTGCCCCAGACAGGCGGCGTCCACGCAGGCGTTGAGCACGACGCACACCATCTTTTTCCCGCCGTCCATCGGCAATACCTTGAGTTCGCCCCAGCTTTCCAGGTCTTTGACCGGCGCGGTGAACAGAAGGTGGTCGGGGGATTCGAATGTGCCGGAAATCATCTTCTCGCGGGCGGCCCCTTCAACTTTCAGATACTCGGTCGGGAGGCTCATAAAGAATTCGCGCGCGGTTGTCGGTTCGGAAACCGCCGCCGAGACGGAGAAATCCGCGCCCGCCGCGAAACCCGCCGCGCAGGCCGAGGCCAGCCATACACCAACGATCAGTTTTTTCATTTCAATGCCTTTCACGCGAAATTACTCGACGATGCCCGCCGGGAAGATGTCGGTCGGGACGCCGTCGTCCGCGACGCGCTTTTTGCACTGCGATTTGAAATCGTCGTAGAGCGCCTGGTTGTCGAGCACGCAGCTTTCGGCGACGAACCAGAAGGTTTCGCCCGCCCGTTGCTCCTTGTAGAGCAGGGCCATCACCTGAAAATCGGTTTCCTTCGTGCCGCCGCCCTTCACGGGAACGACTTCGTTGCCCCGGAAAAACGCGAACCCGTTTTTCACCAGAAGCAGATGGACGACGAACTTGCGGTTGCGGTTGAGCTTGATTCGGACCGCCTCGCAGATGCCTTCGCGGTCGGCGCTGCCGGGTTTCGGCGTGTAGGGTTCGTCCTGACTGAGGGCCGCCGCGCGGGCGGGCGGGGGGGTGAATCCACCCGATAGGACCGCGAGCGACAGCGCGATCATCAAAAAAGCGCGTTTCATGACATTTCTCCTTTGTCTTTCAAACGGAATGACTGATTCCGCGATGGATCAGCGAATTGTAATTTCGAGGGTGTATGCCCCGCTCCCGCCCCGCGACCGGACGATGATTCGGTAATCGCCGGATGTTTCCAGTTCCGCTTCGGTATCGGTCACGTTGAAGTTGATCGGCTCGCCCGATGGGGTTTCGAGGGCAAACACCATGTTTTTTCCGGGGGCGGAAAGGTGAACCAGGATTTTCTGCCCGGCCCGCGCCCCGAGGAGATAGGTTTTTTCTTCGCTGGCCTTGATGGCCCCGGACACAATCGCCGTGGTGCGTCCTTTTTGAAATCTGACCCGCGTGGCCGCCTGGTTGGCGGAAGTTGTCTGGAGCGGGACGGCCAAAGCCAGTCCTCCGAGCGCGGTCAGCAGGAAATTCCTTCGATTGAACATGGCAGATCCTTGAAAAGAATGGTTTGCAGCGGCGGGACGGGGCCGTGATGGAATCCGTCCGCCGGACGTCGTGGAATCAGTCGTTACAGGTAGTTCGACAGCTTGACGGTCTTGCCGCACATGCTTTCGTCGATTTCGAAAATCGCCGCGCCCTTTTTGCCCTTGTCGGCGTGGGAAATTTTCGTTCCCGGCTCGCAGGTGATGCTGGTGGACGCGCCCTTGTTGAGTTCGACAAAGCCGTGGCCGGTGTGAAGCTGGATGTCGGCGCCGGTGTCGTTGAGAATTTTGACGCTCGCGACCGTGCAGTCGGCGGCGGCGGGCGGCGCGGCGGAAACGGAAGCCGTCGGCAGGCCGAAGGCAAAAAGCGACGCGGTGAGGGTCATCAGGACCAGTACTTTTTTCATGGTTCTCTCCAGAAGGTTTGAATCGGTGGAAACCGGATCGGGAATCGCTTGCCGGTATTCCGCCATCTCCCAAAGCGAGAAAAATCGCCGAGTGGTATCATCGCGGAAATTTTTTTACCGTCGGACGACGGATTTTTCTTGAAATGCACGAAATTGAATCGGAAATGCCTCGGGAACCGCGCGACATCACCCGGTTTCTGACGGACTGGCGGGCGGGAAACGAAGCGGCGCTGGAAACGATGCTTCCGCTGGTGATGGGAGAACTGCGTCTCATTGCCCAGCGGTATCTGCGGCGCGAGCAG
>JAAFHI010000687.1 GCA_013298335.1 Actinomycetota bacterium | reverse complement strand
GCTGCGGGCCCGTTACCGCACGGAGGGAGCCAAACCGATTCCGCTCGGTCCGACGGTCCGAAAACTCGAACGCACCACCGGTTCCCGCGTCGCCGCGGAGAAGTTCCTTTCCGTTTCCGGCAAACGCATTCCGATTCTCAGCGGAAACCTGATCGAGGAAACCGAAGTCGTCCGCCACTCGCCGGCCAAACTCGCCCGGGCAGTCTTCGAAGCCTTCGACCGCCGCGCCGCCAAGACCCGGAAGGTCCGCCCGCTCAAGGCCAAACTCGCCTGAAAAACCGGCTTCCCCTTCCATTCAAATCCCTTTCCAGTTCAACATTGGAAGAAATTCATTTTTTTGGATTTGTTTTTCGAGCATGAACGCCATGAATCTCACCGTCCTGATTCTCGCCGCCGGGCAGGGAACGCGCATGAAGTCGCGCCGTGCCAAAGTCCTTCATGAACTCGCCGGTCGTCCCCTCATCGGCCATGTCTGTCGCACCGCGCTCTCCCTGTCGCCGAGCCGGGTGATCGCCGTCGTCGGTCATCAGGGCGAATCGGTCGCCGAGGTTTTCCTCAATGAAATGAAGCACATGGCCCCGGACGTCCCCGCCGCAACGGTCTTCCAGCACGAACAGCGCGGCACCGGCCACGCCGTCCGAATGGCTGAAGCCCTGCTCGCCGGAACCGACGGAACATTGCTGGTGCTGTCGGGCGACGTTCCCCTGCTCACCGGCGAGACGCTGAAAACGCTGCTCGATGCCCACCATTCCGACAAATACGCCGCGACCGTGCTGACCACCGAAATGCCCGATCCGACCGGATACGGGCGGGTCGTCCGGGAAGTCATCGGCGACTTCGGCCACATCGTCGAACACCGCGACGCCTCGCCCGCCGAACGCGAAATTCGGGAAATCAACGCTGGCATCTACGCCTTCGAAATTGCCACCCTCTTCCCCGCCCTCGAAAAAATCACTCCCGCCAACGCGCAGGGCGAGTACTACCTGCCGGACGCCCTCAAAATCCTCAAACATGACGGCCACCCCGTCGGCGTCGTCTGCCACCATGCCCACGAGGAAATTCTCGGCATCAATTCGCGCGCAGAACTCGCCGCCGCCGCCGCTTATTTCCGCCACCGGAAGGTTTCGGAACTCATGCGGGACGGCGTGACGGTCATCGACCCGGCCACGACCTACGTCGACGCGGACGTCACAATCGGAATGGATTCAGTGCTTTACCCGAATGTAACGCTCGACGGCGCAACCGTCGTCGGCGAAAACTGCCGCATCCACTCCGGCTCCCGGCTGTCGAATGCCACCCTCGCCGACAATGTGACCGTGAAGGAACATTCGCTCGTTTTCGACAGTCGCCTCGACACCGGGGCCACGGTCGGCCCCTTCGCGCACCTGCGCATGAACGCCCACCTGCGCGCGGGCGCGGTCGTCGGCAATTTCGTCGAGGTGAAGAAATCAACGCTCGGCGAAAAGTCCAAGGCCATGCACCTGAGCTACCTCGGCGACGCCACGCTCGGCGACCGGGTCAACATCGGCGCGGGCACGATCACCTGCAATTATGACGGGAAGAACAAGCACGCCACCGTCATCGAGGACGGGGCCAAGATCGGAAGCGACACCATGCTCGTCGCCCCCGTGACCATCGGCGCGGGTGCCATGACCGGTGCCGGCTCGGTCGTCACGAAGGACGTCCCGGAACACACGCTCGTCGCGGGCGTTCCGGCCACGGTGAAAAAGAAACTCGACACCCCGACTCAGTAGGACCCTTCCGTTTCGGTCCCCTCGCGTCGGGTCGGCGGGGAGTAGCCGCCAACCGGCGCGCTTTCCGCCGTCGCGGGCTTCGTCGGGTCACCCGAGTGCCGGATGACACCGGTTTCATCAACAAAGTAACAATCGCCCCCGGTCCGCCCCGAGCCTTCCTTCACCGCCGGGAACGCCGTAATCGAGTACTTCGCGGGTTCCGTCCCGGTCGCGGGGGTCACCTTCATTTCACCCAGCAGATATCCCGACCTGGGCGTGGTCTGGGCATTGACGACAGTCGCGTCCAGAAAGCCGTCGCTGCCGCCCAGGTCCTTGAGCGAGGCGGTGTAATTCCCCTTCCCGATTCCCGATTCATAGACCGCCTGCGCCGAGTTGATGTTCCGCAACATCTGCTGGGCGGAAGCGTTATTGGCCGACCGTCGCGCAGCCAGCAGGTTCGGCACGGCAATCGCCGCCACCAGCCCGACGTAGGCGACGCCGACCACCAGCGCACTGATATTGAGCGCGATCCCGGCAATGGCCAGACCGCCTCCGCCGTACTCCTGCGGGCGTTTCTTCGATTTCCGGAATGCACTGATGCCGAGAATCAGTCCGATGATCGAACCGATGAACCCCAGACCGATGGTAAAAAATCCGACAATGCCGAGAACCAGCGACACGATGGCCGCCCCCGTCTTGAGCGGCTGGGGCGGAGCGAATTCAGGCGAGCCATAGCTCGGCGGCGGCGCGTAGGGTGATGACACGGCGGGATGCACCTCATTCAAAAGATTGATTCAGTTGTGTTTCATGGAGAATGAAGTACCCGGGACTGTCAGGCAAGCCGAAATGGCGCGGCCAGAAAAAAACGATGAACGATGAACGATGAACGATGAAGTAAAGCGGTTTTCATTCATCATTCATCATTCATCGTTCCCTCCAAGAACTATCTGGTGGTGGCGACCCGGCTGACGGCGAACGAGGTCCGTCCGCTTTCAGGCGTGAAGGTGGCCGTGAGAACCGGACGCCCCGCCTTGTCAAATCCGGTGGCCTCGACCGCGAGCTGTCCCATTTTCACCGTCCGGCGGTTGCGCGCGCTTCCACCGTCGATGATGGCGAAGACGTTCACGAAGAACCGGAAGCGCCGCACCTGGGGCATTGCGATCTGGAAGTTGACCGGGATGACCTGATTCGGGGCAATCGGTCCGGGAATCGCCTGGGTCGTGCCGACGAGTCCGCCGGTGCAGGCCGCGCTGTTGAAATCGTCGGCGGTACTCAGGCGGAAGGGATTGGCTGGTGGCGCGCCACCGGCTTCCTGAAGTTCGGCGACCGAGAAGAACGGGCTGGAGAGGGTACTCGTGCCGATGTTCCGGAGATCGACGTTGAGGTTGTACTGGTTGGTGTAACCCAGCCCGGCGCAGGAACCG
>JAAFHI010000087.1 GCA_013298335.1 Actinomycetota bacterium | reverse complement strand
TATTACCGACGATGGCCGTGCATCGCGCCAGTACGGCCAGCGTGTCGGGAACGGTCAGTCGTTTCAAAGGAATCGGCAGATGTTTGGTCTTGCGCCGGAACTCGGCCATCAGGCGGGTGTTCAAACCCGGCTCGTCGGGCGTCTCAAACAGAACGATCTGCGTGCCGAACTCGGCCATCAGCACGAGACCGAGTTCCACGAATTCCTCGGCGGGCCACACCCGCGGAGGAAATCCGACCGTGGGATGAAACGCGATGAGCAATCCTCCGCGCCATCCGGCCTTTTCCAGCCGTGCATCCATCGCCCGCAACGCAGGGGTCGGAACCGGTAGTCGAACCCGGTCACGCAACTCCCGGACACCGAGGATTTCAATCAGGTCGTTGTATTGATCCGTCAGATGACAGCCCGGTCGGGGTTCGGGCGCATGCTGCGTGAGCGCGCTCGAAAGCAGACCGCCGGTGCGGACACCGACCCGCTCCCTGGCCCCGGCGAGAAAGGTCAGAATCCCCTCGATGTTCGAAGTGTGCAGATTCACCGCCACGTCGAACTTGGCAATCCGCAATTTGGCAAACGCGCCAAGCAGTTTGAACACGGGAAGATTCGGACGTCCCGGTGACGGCTGTCGTTGACCCAGCGAAACGGTCTTATGCACGCATCCCGCTATCTGCGCCACATCACAGGCGAAATCACTGGCCACCAGCGTGATTTCGGCCCGCGGAAAATGCTCCCGCGCGGCGACCAGCGCCGGCAGACTCAGCAGAAATTCGACGTTGCCGCCGGTGTGGATGAAGAGAATGCTGCGCATTGGAGTCTGGGGAGTCTGGGGAGTCTGGGGAGTCTGGGGAGTCTGGGGAGTCTGGGGAGTCTGGGGAGTCTGGGGAGTCGAGCAGACTTTTTCTGGAACTGGATGTCAAGAAATTCTTCTGACTCTCAAGACCCACCAGACTCCCAAGACTCCCAAGACTCCCAAGACTCGCTCAATAGTATCCTTGCCGCGACCGCCACTTGAGACCGGGGCGACGGATTTTGACTTCGAGTTTGTGATACTGGCCGCCGGTATAGCCTTTCGTGGGATAAAAGCCGAGCGTGTACTGGCGGCGCAATTCCTGTACGACCGATTCGAAAGCCTTGTCGAGCTGCTGACCGCCGGACGACTTGATGTACCGCCCGCCGCTCTTTTCCGCGAGTTCCTGCAATGAAAGCGACGACCGGACGTCTTCCGGCGAACGGTTCGGAAACGACGGATCAATCAGATCCACTGCATACACCAGCACATCCGCCTGAAGGGCATGTTTGAGAACGGTCTTGAAGTTGGTCTGGCTGTCGGTATCGGCCCCATCCGAGATGACCACGACTGCGCGGCGGCGCTCGGTCCGACCGTCGAGCGCTTCGACGGCGGTGTTCAGGCAGTCATACAGCCGGGTCTGACCGCGCGCCTCGATGGTGAAGACCCGACTCGAAATATCGCGATCCGAAGAAAAGTCCTGTACGCGTTCGACCACCGTGTTGAATGAATACACGGCCACCGTGTCGGTTGACCGGATGAGGTCCTGAAACCGCGCGGCGGCAACGCGGGCCTGTCGAATCCTGGTCCGCATGCTGCCGCTCGAATCAATCAGGATGGTCGCGCTGAACGGCGTGTCCTCGGCGCTGAAGTGGTCGATCTTCTGCGGAACGCCGTCTTCGAGCAGGATGAAATCATCGGCGGTCAGACCGGGCACGAATCTTCCATTGGCATCGGTCACGGTCACGGTGGTGAGGACCAGATCGGCGCTGACCCGCAGGGGTTCGTCATCCTGTTGTCCGAACCGGGTCTTCGCCGAACCGGTCGTGGCAGGCGACAGCAGCCAGCCCGCAAGGAGCGCGAGCGAACAAAAAACGGCAACGTGGCGATGGACTCTCGGTTGGTGTTTCATCGGTTCAATTGTTGGAGATACCGCGAATGGCTTTGAGGAGACGAAGGATGCGGGACGCCCGCGAGAGGATGCCGACCGAGACGGTGTGCCGGTTGGCCTTGTCGGCTTGCTGCCTGACTTCCTCGGCCAGTTTCTCGATAAGCTTCGTCTGCTCCACGAAAGCGGTGGGCAATGACGCATCATCGTCTCCGCCGTAGCCGCCCTGCGATGACCGAATCTTCTTGGCGAACTTCTCCATCTGCTTCAATTGCTCGCGATCCTCGTCGCCGAAAACCGGCCTGACACTGGCGGGCGCCGCGTCCCATCGTTTGGCGAACATCTTGGCCAGACGATCAAGTTCCGCCGCCGAGGTCTTCAACTCACGGAGCAGTTGTTCATCCCGCATGATGAGGCGACGCGTGTTGTTTTCCTTCTGGCGCTCGGACTGCGGATCCGTGTCTTCCTTCGCTCCCCTTGGAAAACGGGACTGGGCCTCGATGCTGCCCGAACCGATCACCAGACACGCCATCGGTACCAGGATGATTCCGCGCCATCGCGACGGAACCGGAAGACCGACCGGCTCAAACAGGCCGCGCCTCGAAATCATGTGTGCCAGAGCGGAGAAAACGGACATACAACGTCGAACTCCCTTCGATTGCCGATGCATTGTCAGCGGTGGAAATGCTCGGATTCGGGATGGATTGTACGTCGTCGTCACCGGACTGCAAACACCTTCTCATTCGCCTCAACGAAGGCCCTGAACGCTTCGTCCGCGACATCGCTCCGAGTCGCCCTGAACACCCCGCCGAAACACCTTTTCCGGGGCGTCATGACTTCCCAAAACAATGGTGAAGGAAAAAGCCGCCAAATTACGGAAAAGACCCGACAAATGAGTTGACAAGGTATAAGTGCGGCTTTATACACCCACATATTGTGGAGATAAAATAATTGCGTACAAGGGCAACCACACCACAGTATCTTGTGGCAACTTCGAACCAACTGAAAAGGAGAAAGACGATGGCAACGAAAAAAGCAAGTGAACCGAAAGCGGCCCCCGCAAAGAAAGCCGCGGTGAAAGCTGCTCCCAAGGCTCCGGCCAAGAAGGCCGCTGCTCCGGCAAAGCCCGCCGCCCCGGCGAAGAAGGCTGCCGCTCCGGCCAAGCCCGCCGCGCCCGCCAAGAAGGCTGCCGCTCCGGCAAAGCCCGCCGCTCCGGCGAAGAAGGCTGCCGCTCCGGCAAAGCCCGCCGCCCCGGCCAAGAAGGCTGCGGCTCCGGCCAAGCCGGCCGCTCCCGCCAAGAAGGCTGCCGCTCCGGCCAAGCCCGCCGCGCCCGCCAAGAAGGCCGCTGCTCCCGCGAAGAAAGCTGCCGCTCCGGCGAAGAAGGCAGCCAAGAAGTAACGCCTCTTTCACCGAACGATTCCGCGAGGGGAGTCCGTTTCAACGGTCTCCCTTTTTTCTTTTTTCATCCGAAACAAATTGCTTTCCGGGCTTTTTCACGGGCTGAAACATGGACCATCGAAAGCGCCGAACGATTCCCTTTCCGATACTCGCGAAGACGCGGCCAGAAATGCCGCCCGAAAATCAGTGAAGAACGTTGAGTTCCGAGGAACCGGCGTGATATGCCTTTGGCCGATGACGAAGTCAGTGGAGAACAGGAAATCATGAAACTCTGCCCGGTGTGCCATACGGCCTACGATGACCAGCCTCGGTTCTGCATTCGCGACGGCTCGCAACTGGTTGAAACGCTTCCCGGCGCGCGCCTCATCGGCGAGCGGTTCCAGATTACGCAACTGGTTCGCAATGGCCGGATGGGCGACATCTACCTCGCCATGGACCTCCGGGACGCCCGTCAGGTCATGGTCAAGATTCTGCCGCCGCATCTCTTTGCCGATCTTCAGGCCAAAACACTTTTCACGGAAAATGTCACGAAGCTCGTTGCGCTCAGATGCCCGCAACTGGTGGACTACATTGCCGTCCTCCACCTTCACCAGGGACACGTCGGTCTGGTGACCGAATACGTCGTCGGCCATGACCTTCGCCACGAACTCAACGCCCAGACGCAGTTCAGCGCCCAGCGCGCGCTGACCGTCATTCGCGAAACCGCCGAGGGCCTCGCCGCCGCGCAGATGCTCGGCGTCTCCCACTTCGATCTCAAACCCGAAAACCTGCTGCTGCTCGCGGACGCGGAGACCCAGGAACTGCGGCTCAAGGTGGCGGATATCGGTCTGGCCTGCCTCAAGGCGTCGATGAGCGGCTCGATCGCGTTTGATACCGGGTCGGAAACGATCCGGATGCCCTACTATACGTCGCCGGAAAAATGTCAGGGCGAGGCGTTCGACCTCCGCTCGGACATCTACAGCCTCGGCGTCATCCTCTATGAAATGCTGGCCGGGCATCCGCCCTTCCAGGCGGAAGCGCCCGCGCGGGTGCTCGTGATGCATGTCACGCAGCCACCCCCGCCGATCCGGGAAGAAAATCCCTCGGTCAATGAAGACGTCGCCGGATTCCTCGAACAGATGCTGGCCAAAAACCCCGGTGAACGCTTCCAGACCCTTCAGGCTGTTCGGGACGGCTGCGTCACGCTTCTGATGCGCTCGTCCGCCACCGAACTCTACAAACCGAACCCCAAGCCCCTTCCGCTCGAAACGACCGCCGAGCCGGCTGCGGCCACGCCTCCGCCCCCGCCGGCCCCCGCGCCGTCACTCGACCTCCCGCTCCGTCTGACCATCATCGACGCCGACGACGAGGGCAACAAATCGCGCACCATCCCCGGCAGTGTCCAGGATGCATCGGTTCAGGGCATGCGCATCATCACCGGTACGGTCAGCACCGGACACCTCAACATCGTTCGCGATCACACGGTCGCCTTCAAGAACCGGCTCGAAATCCAGGTCGATCTTCCCGACGGCACCATTTCCATCGACGGCTTCGCAGTGCGCTACAACCGCGCGCCCGACGGCATCAACTGGATTGTCTACATCTACATCAAGGACATGCCGCGCAACGACCGCCGCCGGTATGAAGATTTCGTGAAAAACCATTGACCGGGCCAAGGAAACCGGTGGATCGAGGGAGGACCATCACCCGGTTTCCTCGATTCCCGCCCAGTTCCTTTTCCCGAAAAGGGAAGTAACAATACGCTTTTCGGCGCGGCAATCTGGTAAGGTGCTTTTCCTCACGCAGTCCGGTGCAGCCGCCCTGGCCTGATTTGAACACCACCACCACGAACGGTAACCATCGGCATGTCCGCAACCGCAATTGAAAGCACGATTTTCTCGCGCGGGATCCCGGTTACCGAAAATTTCCGCCACTTCCGGCGATTCGCCATCGTTTCGGTGGCCCTGCTTCCCTTCCTCATCGGATTCCTCCGCGACCGCCGCCGCTGGGTGAAGTGGGGAGAACCGCGGATTTTCACGGACGCGCAGCACGCGCGACGCGCCAAAAAGCTGGTGGACACGTTCGCCCGGCTCGGCACGTCCTACATCAAGCTCGCCCAGATTCTCGCCGTTCGCGAAGACCTGGTCCCGAAGGTCTACGCGACCGAATTTTCCCGGCTGCTCGACCAGACGCCCGCTGCCGATCTCGCTTACGTGGAAGGCGTCATCCGGCGTGCCACGGGCAAGGGCGTAGCTTCAACCTTCGACGACTTCAGTCCGGAAGCCATAGCGTCAGCCTCCATCGGACAGGTTCACCGGGCGCGGTACAAAGGCGTCGATGTCGTGGTGAAAATCCGGCGACCGCAGGTCGTCGAAACCATCGCGCTCGACAACGCCATTCTGGGAATGCTGCTCGAAGTGCTGCGCCCGTTCTTTGGCGAACACTACCTGTATCGCGGCTTCGAGGTTTTATTCGCCGAATACAAGCGGATCGTCGTCGGCGAACTCGATTTCCGCATCGAAGGCCAGAACGCCGAGCGCCTGCGCGCCCAGCAGCCGAAGCATCCGCGCCTCATCATCCCGGAAATCGCCCACGAGCTGACCAAGGAAGACCTCCTGGTCATGGAATTCTGCGAGGGGGTCCGCATCGACCGCGTCGAAACCATTCGCGGATACGGCATCGACCTTGAAAATCTCGTGGAGAGCCTGCTCGAAATCGTCTTCTCCCAATTGCTCGTCCACGGCTTCTTTCATGCCGACCCGCACCCCGGAAACATCCTCATCAACCGCCGCGGGGACATCATTCTGCTCGACTACGGCATGGTGGATGAACTCGACGCGGCCACGCGCGACCGTTTCCTCGGGTTGATTCTCGCCGCCAACGCCAACCAGTTCGACGAAGTCGTGGACAAACTCTACGAACTCGAAATGGTGGAGGCCGACACGCCGCCGGAAATTCTCCGGATGGTGACCGAATCCATCATGGACTTGCGGCACCTGGCCCGGACCAATCAGCGGCAGGTCCAGCGGGCGGTCGAGGAACTTTTCGAAAAGACGCGCATCCTGCATCACCTGCGGATGCCCCGGCAGATGGTCTACCTGTTGCGGATGGCCACGCTCATCGAAGGCGTCGCCATCCGGTTCGACGACGGTTTCGACAGCATCCGCGACGCAGTGCCGATCGCAAAGCGGGTCGGCTTCAAACTCATTGCCCGGATCGTGCCGGTCGCCACCGCTCTCCGCTATGCCGCCGAGGTCTTCGCCGAACGGCTCGACAACTACCTCGGACGGATCATGCAGCGCAAGAAAGTCACCTACGCCAAGGATTTCGTGAAACGGATGTGGCATCCGCCCGTTCCCGTCAAGGCCCTGCCGGCCGCCACGCTGCCGCTCGTGGATGACGACCCGAGCCTGCGTTCCTGAAGAAAAAATGCCCGCCATCCCGCCCGGCCACCCGCGCCGCTGACTGGAAGCGGCGGCGATATCGTGTTTCACAACGGGATTGCGCGACACGCCTCCATCGGGTAATGTCCGCCGTTTCACTCCGACGTTTTTACGTTCATCCACCCAAGAGGTCGACTTTCCCGCTATGTTGCAGGTCTTCTCCCGTTACCGACGTTCCCAGAACACGATTCTTCTCGTTGTCGTCGCCGTCGTCGCCGTCGGCATGCTGGCGGCATACAGCCTTCCCACCAAGTCGCTTTTCGGCTCGGGCGGCCCGAAAACGGTCGAACCGGTGGCGGACAAGACCGTCATCGCCACGGTTGACGGTCACGACATCACGGCCAAGGAATATACCGACGCGCTCAATCGGCTCGTCAGCATGTACCGCAATTTCGCGCAGCAGTCGCAGCAGAATTCGGGTTTCCCGATGAGCATCCGCGACCTGCGCCAGCGCGGCACCGACAAGGCGATTCTCCAGCAGCTCGTTCGCCAGAAAGTCGTTGAAATGGAAGCGGCGCGACTGGGTCTGACCTGTACCGAAGCGGAACTCCAGCAGCGGCTCGTCGAACAGTTCAATCAGGACGGACGCTGGATCGGCCTCGACAAGTACAAGAAGATGCTGCGTCGGCAGGGTCGCGACCCGATCGACTTCGAGCGCGATCTGGCTTACTCGGTGACCGAGGAAAAACTGCGGAACTTCATCACGAGCGGCGTTCAGGTATCGCAGCGCGACATCGAGGACGATTTCAAGAAGAGTAGTACCAAGTTCGATGTCTCTTTCGTGGCGATTCCCGACACGAATTTCGAAAAGACCGTTCCGGAGCCGACTGACGCGGAACGCCAGGCCTACTTCGACGGCCACAAGGATGAATTCAAGGTGACGAAGGATCAGCGGAAAGTCCGCTACATCTACGTCAGCCAGGACAAGGCCGCCGAAACCGTTCCCGTGTCCGACGAAGAACTCAAGAAGGAATACGACCCGGAAAAGCAGATCAAGTCCGTCCGGGTCAGCCAGATCGTATTGAATGTCCTGACGCCCAAGGACGATGAACTCGTCCTGGCCAAGGCCAACGACCTCATCCAGCGCGCCCGCGGCAAAAACGGAGCCAAGCCGGAAGATTTCGGTACGCTTGCCCGTGGAAACTCGCAGGACACCGCCAGCGCCCAGAAAGACGGCGACCTCGGCGTCATCGAACGTTCCGCCGTCAAGCCGGGCAGTGCCGTCGAAGCGGCGTTTTCGATCAAGCCGGGTGAAATCAGCGAACCGGTCCGGCGTGGTGACAGTTACTACATTTTCAAGGTCGTGGACCGGACCTCGAAGACCTTCGAGGAAGCGAAACCCGGCGTGCTCGCCCTCGTCCGCAACCGGCTGTCCTATTCAAAGGCGTCGCAGATTGCCGATGAAGCCGTGGCGGAACTCGCCAAGTCGCGCAACTTCGATGAGACCGCCAAGAAGATTGCGGCCAAGCTCAACGTCAAACCGGAAGACGTGAAGAAGGAAACGCCTTACTTCATCCCCGGCGACGACATTCCTGATGTCGGCAGCAACCCCTCCTTCGAAGAAAAGACCAACGTGCTGACGGTCGCGGGTGAAGTCGGCGAGAAAGTCGGCGTTCGTGGCGGGTTCGCGATTCCGCAACTCGTCGAAATCCGCAAACCGGGCGAGCCGGTCCTCGCGGACGTGAAGGACAAGGTCACCGCCAAGGTGAAGAAGGAAAAAGCGGCGGCGATGGCCTTCGAAAAAGCGAAGGAACTGATCGCCAAGGCCAAGGATGCCGCCGGACTCAAGGCGGCGGCTGAAGGCATGGGACTGAAAATCGAGGAAGCCAAGGATTTCGGCAACTCCGCGCTGATTGGCGGACGGCAGTATCCGGCGGCGTTTTTCAATGCCGAAAAAGCCAAGGCGGGCGAACTCGTCCCGGTGCCCCTCTATTCATCGCGGGAGTCCATCTCGGTTTCGGTGGCGGTGATTGCCGTGACGAAGCGGACCGAACCCGATCTCACCAAGCTCGCCGAGCAGACCAAATCCATTCAGGATCGCATCCGCAACGACCGGGCGACCTCGATGTTCGAGACCTACATCGACGGCGTGAAGCGTCGGCTGAAGGATGAAAAGCGCCTGAAGATCGATGACGCGCTCGTCGAACGCGTACTCATCACGGCCTCGCA
>JAAFHI010000383.1 GCA_013298335.1 Actinomycetota bacterium | reverse complement strand
TCATTTCCAGAATCGCCGCCTCGCGCTGGAAGCGGTCGCGGACAAGCTGGGCCATCCGGGGGTCGTTGTTCCAGGTCAGGTGCTTGATGACGCACCGGCGGTTCGACGGCGAGTGGGTGTCTTCCGAAAGATAGGTCTTTCCGAACGCGCCGCTGCCGAGTTCCTGCAACAGGCGGTACTGATTTTTGAGCAAGGTCATCGAACCGTATCCACCCAATCCCGGAGTGATGTGACGAAACGCTAATTCTATGGAGCGATACGGTTTTTACACGGTGAACAGGAAAACGGCAAGCAATGCCCCGGAAAGGGTGCAGAGAATGTTGACGGCCTCGTTGTCGATGTATCCGCGCTGCTCGACGGTCGCCCCGAGCAGACTGTCCACCAGATTTCCGAACATCCCGGCCAGTCCGATGACCGCCACGCCGAAGCCCGCGCGGGGCGAGCCGGACATGAAAAAGAGTGCCCCCATGAGAAAGGCGGTCGCGAGGCCCGCCAGCAGGCCGACGATGGACACCGCGCCGTTCTCCCCGACCCGGGCGGGCCGCAGGGTCACGATCGAGAACGGACGCCCGCCGTAGACGCGCCCGATTTCTCCGGCGACGGTATCGGAGGCCGCCGCCGCGAACGAGGCCAGCACGCCGACGGCAAAGACTTCGGGACGACCGGTCAACACTACAAATGGAACGAGCGCCGCCGCCACGCCCGCGTTGGCCACCGCGTTGCGCCACGTCCGGGTCGCCTGCGCCGTTCCCTTCTTGTGCTTGATCGAATAGCCGACGCGGCTCGACACCGTGCCGAGAATGAAAAAGGCCATGAGCGCCGACACGCCCATCCAGCCGAGCCCGAGGAACAGCAGAAACGCGATGAACGCGCCGGTGAGCGCGCCCGACCAGTCCACCGAACGGGTCGCCCGCGCCGTCACGCACAAAGCGGCGGCCACGCCGAAAGCAATCGGGAGACGTCCGACCACCGCGGATTGCGCCACCGCCCACGCCGCCGGTTCAATCTGGGCGGTCAGGAAAAGGGTCCCGCCGCAGGCCAGCGCGACGAGCGGATTGTCGCAGATGTCGTAGGGCAGCGTTTCGAGCGCGGCGGCGGCCAGCGTGGCGAGCAGGACCACCACGGCCAGCGCCCACAGACTCCCGAACGGATGCTTTCCGACGAACACCACGGTCAGAAACGTGCCGAGCCCGCCGAAAACAATGAACCCGAGCGTCCCGAACAGCGATTTTCCACGATTCCAGGGCAGTTTCGGGCCGCGGATGTTCTGCCCGCAGACGACCGCCATCCCGTCGCCGTAGGCCATCATCGCCCAGCCGCCCGCGACGATCCACAAATGGTTTCGAAACAGGAGGGTCAGCAGCACGACCGAGGCCGGGTAGGCGATGATGCCGACCGAATAGCCCTTGGCCTGCTCGCGCGGACGCAGCAATCCCGGATCCCGCTTGGGAAGCACCCATGCCAGCGCCAGTCCCGACAGTCCCATCAGAAGGGATTGCCAGAACGAGGTCACGGCGAGGGCGAAAATTCCCATGCCGATGTGCGTGATGCGGCGGCGCAGTTCGGAACTGACCGCTTCGGCCTCGAAAGGCGCTGCGTTGTATTCGACGGCTTTTTCCACGGGGCGGTCCACATTGGCGAGCGCGGATCGTTTCCGTTTCAACGGAGGTGAACGGAAACCTGTAGCCAACGTACCGAAGGAGATCGGGAAGAGGCAAAAATTTCAGACGGGAACCGCCGAGAGGTCATCCTCGGGAACGGTCTGGCAGTCGGCGCGAACGCCGTACGGGCAATGCCGACACCCGTATTCGCAGCAGTAGCCCCGCTTGAGCAGGTAGGCCGCGGTGAATACGTAATTTCCGCCGTCAATGTAGAAATCTTCACCTTCGACCATATGTGGAGCGCCGATATTGGAGCGCGGGCTCCCAGCCCGCATGGTGAGGGAGAAGCGGGCCGGAAGCCCGCGTTCCAATCAGGCTGCGTTTTCGATCATGGCTTCCTTGCCGCGGTGCCTGAGGGCTTCGACGAGGAAATTTTCGTACATCAGCCGCCCGTCGCGGCTCTCGTTGCGGTGCTCCCACGGACTGGGAATCATCCGCCAGTCCTCGAAGGACTTTTCGAGGTGAAACTGCACCCCGTACATCAACTGTCCGTCGCCGCGCTTGACGATCATCTGCGTCCGGCAGACGTCACTCTTGGCGATCAGGGAAAATCCTTCCGGCACGCGGTCGATCATCAGACCGTGGTTCTGCCAGACCCGAAGCTGGTTCTTGGGCAGCTTGCGTCCCTTCGCCGTCAGGATGCCCGCGAAGATCGGGTCTTCCGGCTTGGTCGCCTGAATGAAGTGGTACTGGTATTCGCGAATCCGGTCGCGGCGCTTTTCCCACGGATCAAGGCCGTCCATCGTGACCACCCGCGTGCCGAACGCCTGTCCCATCAACTGGTGGCCGCCGCAGATGCCGAGCACCGGAATCGTGGTTTTCCGCAGAATGGCTTCCATGCGTTCCATCATCCGGGGGTGATAGAGGTCGAAATCACGGAGCGTCCCGCTGATGACGATGGCGTCGGGGTCGAAGTCGTCGAGTTTTTCCTGGGTGATTTCGGCGAGCCGCATGACCAGCCAGTGCGGACGGTGGGCCAGCCGGTTGATGTTCTGCGTGATGTTGCCCATCGCGAACCCGGCGATCTTGCGCTCCTCCGCGACCCACGCCTCGGCGTCGAAGTCGGGTTCGAGCTTCGCCTTTTCCGACAGATCGGACGTGCTGCTGATCAGATTGTCGATGACAAGGACGCGAATATGGTCGATCCGTTGGGAAATCGGTTCGAATTCGCAGTAGTTTTTCCATTCACGGGGCATCGTGCGAGCATCCTCGATTGGGACGGAATGTGCGGGCGAAGTTACCGGAGTCTTCAATCAGCGTAACGACTGGGTTTCGGGTTGTCAAAACGGATTGTTCCGTACATTGCGGAACGGACAGGAATCGGGCAATGTTGCTTCACTGTCCACACGCCCCGACGTCCCGACATCACTCACTGGAGACTCCGTATTATGTCCTCCCATTCAGAATCGGCGGCCGTCGCGGTCGCCCCGCTCGATTCCGCCGCCGAAGACCTCCTGCGCGACGCCCGCGCCCGCCGCTGGGTCATTCCCGACGAACGCTTCCGCGGCTTCCGCGCCGCGGTCGTCCTGCACGATGAAGGGCGTGCCTTCACCGGGACGCTTTCCCTGAAATCCGTCCGGGAAATGGAGATCGGGATTCCCGACGCGAGCGCGGAAACGCTCGGCTGGCTGCGCGGCGTGCTCGCCATGAACATCGCCCACCGCCTCCAGCGCACCGGCGGCATGCCGGTCCCGACCGACTTCCCGGTCCGCTTCGAAGCCGGGGCCGAAAACGCGCTCGGCCCGAAAATCGTCTTCGAGGGCGACCCGCTCGGATCGAGCTACCGCATCAGGGACGGCATCATCACCGAGGTTCACCGCCAGATGCACGGCTCGGTCTTCACCATCACGACGCTCGAAATCTCGACCGCCGATGACGGACGCACCATGCCGAAACATTACGTGGTGACCTATTTCGACCCGGGAACCAACGCCGTCAGCGGCGTCGCCCAGTACACCGAGCACTACGCCAACGTGGACGGCATGTATCTGCCGAGTTACATCCGGGTCATCGAGACCTCGGGCACGACCACGACCGTCCGGGCGCTCGAATTGAACGACCTGGCGCTGCTGTGAAACCGGCGATTCGACCCAAACTCCAGGCGGGGGTAACTGTTCAGCCCCGCACTTGCCCTGCCCTCAAGGACAGGGCTATTTCCCTTCAAGCCCCGTGAACGGGGCTATGGAATCGGGAAAACCGGCTTGAGCCTCGTTCACGAGGCTTGTTTTTGAAGAGCCCTGTCCTTGAGGGCAGGGCGAACAGTTACGGCGGGGGAATGCTTTCGGGCATCTCCCGCCTTTTCCTTTCCCGCATTCAAAAGAAAAAGCCGGAATCCGGCGTATCTTTCAAATATTTAATACCGCGCGGGCACGGTGCGGTTGACGCATGTCGTCAATCAGATTAGGCTTGAACGACACAAGAAAAATCACGCATCCCGCCCAACCGTTCTCCGGCGAACTCCGCAGCGAACCGATGCCGGAACTTAAAACAGCCACGTACTCAGGCTAAACCCGATGAAATCTTCCGAACACGATAACGACCGATCCGACCGGGGCTCCCGTCCGATCATGCGCCGTCCGACGCGCTACCGTCTGGACAAAAAAATCAACGGCATCTGTATTTTCGAAGTCGTCGGACGCCTCGCGCCGAGCACCGCCGACGAAGAACTCTGCGCGCGCATCGACGATCTGATCGCCGGCGGGAACGTCAACTTCCTGCTCGATCTTCAGGGCGTCAGCTACATCAGCAGCACCGGCGTCGGCAGCCTCATCCAGTGCTACCACCACGCGGAGCGCGCCGGCGGCAAGCTCAAGATCCTCACGCCGTCGCAGGCCGTGAGCCAGATTCTGAGCGTCTCGAAACTCGACAGCATTTTCGAAGTGCTGCACAACGAGGAAGAAGCCATCCGCAGCTTCGGCGGCGACATCGCCGCGCCTGAACCGGTTATCGAAGACGAACCGCCGACCCTCATTCCCAACGCCCCGGCTACGCCCTTCCCGCTTCCGAAAGCGGTCCCGGCCCGCGCCGCCGCGCCCTTCCGCGCCGCTCCGACGCCTGCGCCGGTTGCCGCCGCGCCAGCCGCCCCCACGCCGACCGCGCCCGCCGGTCCGCCACAGGCCC
>JAAFHI010000966.1 GCA_013298335.1 Actinomycetota bacterium | reverse complement strand
GGATGAGGGATGAGGGATGAGGGATGAGGGATGAGGGAGCATTCCAAATCGCTTTTTCTCGTCAAGTTTTTTCATCCAGTAAATCGGCTATCTCTCCTTGTCTCCTTGTCTCCCCTTCTTCCACATTCTCTTCCTGATTGACACATGGAAAGTGTCGCGTCAAATTCGACCGCATTAAATTTGGATGAAACACACCTGATTCGAGGAAGAAATGACACCCCTCCGCATTCTGCTCACCGGCGGCACGATTGATAAGGTCTACGACGAACGCCGCGGCCAGCTCGTTTTTTCGCAAACCCATCTGCACGACATGCTCGAACAGGCGCGCTGCCAGTTCAACGGCATCGCCATCGAGGCGGTGATGCTCAAGGACAGTCTCGACATCACCGAGGACGACCGGGCCGCCATCGCCCGCGCCGCCGCGACCGCGCCCGAACCGAACCTCGTCGTCACCCACGGGACCGACACGATGACGGAAACCGCGCACTATCTGGCCAAGGCTGAAACGGGCAAAACCATCGTACTCGTCGGGGCGATGATTCCCTACTCGTTCGGCGGCTCGGACGCCATCTTCAACCTCGGCTTCGCCCTCGCCGCCGCACGGTTTCTCCCGGTGGGGGTTTACGTCGCGATGAACGGCACGATCTTCGACTGGAACAACGTCCGCAAGAATCGCGAGCGCGGCATCTTCGAAACAGTTACATAAAGCCGGTCCCTCCCTGACGGTCGGGGTTCCATACCGGTGGCAGAATCGTACTTGTTCACAAACGGTATGGACCGTCAGATAGGGACCGGTTTTCCCGCCATGACTGAACGCGGATGAAGCGGCTATACTGCGCGGCGAACGTTTCCCCCTCACCCGCATTTTCTTTTTCGACCGGCAATGGCCATGTTGCCCGAGGAGTGTCCGCATGAAATTCACGCGCTACGGCAAATGGGACGGTCTCGACTGGGAGAACTTCGATCTCCAGAAACTGATGGACCAGCTTTCGGATTTCTTTCTGCAAAGCGGTTTTTCAGGCGGCTACTCGCGCCGCATCCAGGACCCCGACAAATCGCTCGACGCGCTGCGCGAGGCCATCCGGCAACTCATCATGAGCGGCGACCTGCTCGATGAGGACGAAATGAAGGAACTGTTCGACGAGCAGGGGTACGTTGACGAAAAGAAACTCACGGAACTCATCGACGGCCTCATCAAGCGGCTGATGCAGCAGGGATTCCTGCGCGCGCAGGCGATGCCGCAGAACAACAATGGCCGCCAGGGACAGCACCAGCCGGGACAGGGCAAGACGGAAGACGCGCAGCCAGTGCGGATCGAGTTTGAACTGACCGACAAGAGTCTCGATTTTCTGGGATACAAGGCGCTCACCCAGTTGCTCGGTTCGATGGGCAAAAGCTACGCCGGACGGCACGACACACCGCACCTTTCGACGGGCGTTGAAGCCTTTCAGTCGAGCAAGGCCTACGAGTTTGGCGACACGCTCAACCTCGACGTCAACGCCACGCTGCTCAACGCGATTCAGCGCGAGGGTCTGGGCGTGCCGCTCAACGTCGAATACAACGACCTGATGGTAAACCAGTCGGAATACACGAGTTCCTGCGCGACGGTCGTGATGCTCGATTGCAGTCACAGCATGATTTTGTACGGTGAGGATCGCTTCACGCCCGCCAAGCGGGTCGCGCTCGCGCTCACGCACCTGATCCGGACGCAGTATCCGGGCGATTCGCTGCGGCTCGTGCTGTTTCACGATTCGGCGGAGGAACTTCCGCTCGCGAAACTGTCGCAACTGGCGGTCGGTCCGTATCACACCAACACGGCGGAAGGATTGAAGCTCGCGCGGCGCATCCTGATGTCGCAGCGGGTGGACATGCGCCAGATCGTGATGATTACCGACGGCAAACCCTCGGCGCTGACGCTCGAAAACGGCCAGATCTACAAAAACTCGATGGGCCTCGACCCGATGATCATGGACGCGACCTACAAGGAAGTCGCGCAGTGCCGGCGCAGCAACATCATGATCAACACGTTCATGCTTGCGGACGATTCGTACTTGGTGGAATTCATCAAAAAGGTGACGGAAATCGCGCAGGGCAAGGCGTACTTCACGAGCGTGATGACGCTCGGCGAATACGTGATGATGGATTTCCTCAAGCGCCGAACGAAGAAAGTGCGCTGACGCGGAATTGAGAGTTGAGAATTGAGAATTTCCGGCCCCACCGAATTTTGTGTGGGGTGAGTGCGTGGAACCGGCTTGAAAACTCGCGAGGCGGGTTTCCGCATATAGCC
>JAAFHI010000407.1 GCA_013298335.1 Actinomycetota bacterium | reverse complement strand
TCCTTGGCAAACGCAATTTCCCTGTGCTTTTCCAACACCACTGAAGAGAAAAATACACACCATTGTAAGCCAAGCAAAACTCCAGGCTTTCCCAAGAAACCGAGTTTTTCTTTCAAAAAACATAACTATTGCCACTCCTTTTTTTACCGAAGATTCAAAAGTCTTAATGACTTAAGCCCCAAACCTAATTTGGAACCACTTCATCGTCCGTATCACTTTTGGAAAATTTCCATAACTTTCCCATCACCAAGCAGCAAAAAGGGCGCGATCACTCGCGCCCTTCCGGTATTTCTGAAACGTAAAGCTACGGTTAGCCCATGTTTTCCACGATGTAGTTCGCGAATTCGCTCGTCTTGACCTTCGTCGCGCCTTCCATCTGGCGTTCGAAATCGTAGGTCACGCGCTTCTGGGCGATGGTCTTTTCGAAGCCCTTCAGGATCAGGTTCGCGGCTTCGTTCCAGCCCATGTGCTCGAACATCATGACGCCCGACAGGATCACCGAACCGGGGTTGATGACGTCCTTGTCGGCGTATTTCGGGGCCGTGCCGTGGGTCGCTTCGAACACCGCGCCGTGGTCGCCGATGTTGCCGCCCGGTGCGATGCCGAGGCCGCCGACCTGCGCCGCCGCCGCGTCCGAAAGGTAGTCGCCGTTGAGGTTCGGCGTCGCCAGCACGTCGTATTCGTCGGGGCGAATCAGCACCTGCTGGAACATCGAGTCGGCGATGCGGTCCTTGATGAGAATTTTACCTTCCGGCATTTTTCCGTCGTGGTGCGCCCAGAGATCGTCTTCCGAAATCGTCACGTCGGCGAACTCCTCGCGGGCCACTTCATAGCCCCAGTCGCGGAACGCGCCTTCGGTGAACTTCATGATGTTGCCCTTGTGGACGAGCGTCACGCTCTTGCGGTTGTGGTCGATGGCGTACTGAATGGCCATCCGGATCAGCCGCTTCGAACCGAACGCTGACATCGGCTTCACGCCGAGACCGCTGTTTTCGCGGATTTTCTTGCCGAGCTTGTCGCCGATGAACTCGATGAGCTGGTTGGCTTCGTCCGTGCCGGCCTTGAATTCGATTCCGGCGTAGACGTCTTCGGTATTTTCACGGAAGAGCACGATGTCGAGCTTTTCGGGACTCTTCACCGGCGAGGGCACGCCGCTGAAGTAGCGCACCGGGCGGACACAGGCATAGAGGTCGAGGTCCTTGCGCAGCGACACGTTGAGCGAGCGGAAGCCGCCGCCGACCGGCGTGGTGAGCGGTCCCTTGATGGCGACGACGAACTCGCGCAGCGCCGCCAGACTGTCTTCCGGAAACCAGCTTCCGGTGCGCTCGTGGGCTTTTTCACCCGCGAGAATTTCGTACCACTTGACTGAACGTTCTCCGTGATAGGCTTTCGCGACCGCGCCGTCAAACACGACCTGCGAGGCTTTCCAGATGTCGCGCCCCGTGCCGTCACCCTCGATGAAGGGGATGATCGGGTGGTTGGGGACGGTCAGTTTGCCGTTGTCGATCGTGATTTTCTGCCCATCGGCGGGAACTTCGATACCGTTGTATGCAGGCATGCTCTCGCTCCTTTAGAGTCCTTGGTGTGAAGGTAAGTGCGGACGTCCGGACGACGTCTCGTAAAGAAAGGCCGAGTCTATCTTTGCCGACGAAGTGTGCGCAAGGATACGTTCTTCTGAAAAAGTGGACTCGACCGGAAAACGACCTCATTTGACCGCCGTGGGGTGGAAATCCATGACGTCGCAGCCGAACCCGACCCAGTACCCCTGTTTTCAACACCCGACCCTCGAAGCGCAGTTCTATTGCGGGTCGTGCGCGACCTTCCGCTGCAAGCACTGCGTGAAACGGTACGAATCGGTCGGGCTCTGCCCGAACTGCGATGCCCTGTGCCGGAAGGTGACGGACATCCTGGCGCAACCGGCTGAACCCGAACCGGTGCATACCTTTGAAGAGGAACTGTGGCGGATCGTCCGGCTTCCCCTGCGCCATCCGGCGGCCATGATCGGGGCGTGGATCGGGGCAACGGTGCTCGCGGCAACCATCGGCTCGGTCAGCGAGGTCATGGGCGACAACAGCCCGACCATGTTCCGCCTGCTCGTGTCGTCGCTGACGGCGTCGGGCGTGCTCGGCAACACGCTGGCCTACATTCTGGTGGGAGGCATCGCGAGCGGCGTCATGATCCGCATCGCCGACGGTCTGAGCCGGCCACGACAGCTTGCCGCGGAAAGCTACAGACACCCGCTTGAACCAATGGCACTCTTTGCTACGGCGGGACTCTTCGCCCTTGGCCCGATCACCCTGCATCTGGGCATTCCCTTCGCGCAAAGCGTGGTCGCGGGCATGATGGACGCCCCGCACGCGGACCGGTTTCTGCGCTTTTCGATTTTCCAGCACCTCGGGACGGTGATTTTCCTGACGTGGGGCGTGGTCGGGTATCCGCTCGCCCTGGCGGTGGGCGCGACCAAGCAGGACCCGCTGCACATCCTGAATCCGAAAACCCTGCTCTCGGCCCTGTTCACGTTTCGCGAATTGCTGATTCCGGCCTACGGCGTGACCATCGCCGCCCATCTCGTCGCGGCTGGACTCATTTTCCTGATTCGCAACCTGCCCTTCAGCCTCGCCGTTTCGTGGATCATCCTCACCCTCGCCGTCTTTCTCTCGTTCGCGGCCATCGGCGTAACCGTCAAGCACGCGTGGTCGCGCCTCGACTTCCACGAATGAGACCATCGCTGACAATCGAGGATGTTGAGGGATCTTCAAAACGGACCGCGCCCGGACTGACTCAGTGCCTTGACCATCTTGAAGGCATCGTCGCCGTTCGCGTAGTAACGCTCCATCCGCTGCGTCGCGACGTATCCGAGGCGTTCGTACAGCCGACAGGCCGGCGCGTTCGTGACGTGGACTTCAAGATGAACAATCGAAGCCCCGCGCCGCTGGAAGCCATGCTCGGCGGCGGTCATCAGCCAGCGGCCATAGCCACGCTGACGCGCTTCCGGCGCGACCCCGACCGCAATCACATGGCCGCTGCCGGTCAGACGACCACGACCACGGCCATCCGAAAAGTCGCGATCGACCATACCGACCAGAAAGCCCTTCATCGCGCCCTGCTGATCGACCACCTTGTATGAAACGGAATCCGGCGAGGACAGAAGCAACCGGAACGTGGGCATGTCGTAGACTTCCGCCCCGACAAAACAACGCTGATCGAGTTCCCAGCACGTACGAACGTCGAGCAGGGTCAGCGGAAGGACAACCGGTTGAAGGGCGGCGACCATAAAGAAAATTCCGGAACGATACCCCGACCAGGCGGGAGGGCATGGGTCAAAATACTGACGTTTCGACCGGGAATGAGGACCGGTCGGGCACAAAACCAACTTTCGATATTCCTCTCCCATTCGTCAACATGCTTGACAGGTTTTCCGACCATGCGGATACTGACCTCGCTTTCCGCCGGAATCTTTCTTTTTTCGGTATGAAAGCAGGCTCACGGAGAAGTCGCATAGTGGCCTAGTGCGTCGGTTTGCTAAACCGATGAACGGGAAACCGTTCCGAGGGTTCGAATCCCTCCTTCTCCGCCAGCATCCTTTCCTTTCGTTCTCTCTTACGGCATCCGCCACAAGCGGATGCCTTCTTTTTATTCACTGGTTGGAGTTCCGCAATCGTCATGACTTCTCCCGTTCGCGTTCGTTTCGCCCCGTCACCGACGGGCTATCTCCACATCGGCGGCGCGCGCACCGCGCTCATCAACTGGCTCTTCGTCCGGCAGCAGGGCGGCACGTTCATCCTCCGCATCGAAGACACCGATCTCGAACGCTCCACGCAGGATGCCGTCGAAAAAATCTTTACCGGAATGAAGTGGCTTGGCCTCGACTGGGATGAGGGCCCCTTCTACCAGACGCACAGCCTCGAAGAGCACAAGGCGGTTGCTCACCAACTCCTCGCAAGCGGGCATGCCTACAAGTCTTTTGAAACAAAGGATGAGCTTGACGCCCTGCGCAAGACCGCCGAAGAAGCCAAGGTCCCGTTCACCTTTCGCGGCAAGCAACTGACGCCCGAAGAAGAAGCCGCGCGCGAAGCCGAAGGCATTCCCTACGTCATCCGCTTCAGGATTCCGCGCGAAGAAGGAACGGTCACCTTTACCGACCTCGTCTACGGCGAACAGACCAAGCGTTTCGCCGACATCGAGGATTTCGTGCTGCTGCGCGGCGATGGCACGCCGCTCTACCTGTTGAGCAACGTGGCGGACGACGTTGCCCAGCGTGTCACCCACGTCATCCGCGGACAGGACGGCCTTTCGAATACGCCCAAGCAGGTCCTCATTTACAAAGCGCTGGGTGCTGCCGTGCCGCTCTTCGCCCACCTTCCGCTGATTCTCGACTCGAAGCGAGCGAAACTTGCCAAACGCAAGCATGGTGCTGCCGCGACGGTTGGATTTTATGAAGACGCGGGCTTTCTCCCGGAAGCCTTCCTCAACTTCATCGCCCTGCTCGGCTGGTCGCCCGGCGACGACCGCGAAATTCTCTCGCTCGAAGAAATGCGCGACGTGTTCACCTTCGACCGGATGAGCCACACCAAC
>JAAFHI010001073.1 GCA_013298335.1 Actinomycetota bacterium | reverse complement strand
CGTCGGCGGACATCACCGCAATCGCGTAGATACCGCGCAGTTCGTTGACCGTCCGGCGGACGGCGTCTTCGAGGCTCGCGCACTGCTTGCGATACTTCCCGACCAGATGCGCGACGACTTCCGTGTCGGTCTGCGTGACAAACTGGTGTCCGTCCTGGATGAGCGCGCGCTTGAGCGGCAGATAGTTTTCGATGATGCCGTTATGAACCACCACGATTCGGCCCGAAGCGTCGCGATGCGGATGGGCATTTTCCTCCGTCGGGCGGCCATGCGTGGCCCAGCGGGTGTGTCCGATGCCGTAGGTGCCGTCGAGCGGCTTCAACCGGATGGCTTCCTCAAGATTGCGCAACTTGCCGGAGGCGCGGCGGATGTCGAGCACCCCGTCCTCGACCACGGCGATCCCCGCCGAGTCGTACCCGCGATATTCCAGCCGCTTCAGACCGTCCAGCAACACCGGCACGACCTGCTTCTGTCCGACATATCCAACAATTCCGCACATAAGAAAGAAGAGAACCTTTCAGGAGTAAGGCGGGTTTGATACCACATCCCGGGGAAAGGATGAAGGAAGCGGGGAGAGGAGAAGGATGAAGGATGAGGGATGAAGGATGAAAAAGACCGAAAGGCAGGGCGTTTTTTCCTGGGATCTCGCCCATATCCGGAGCGACTTGGCGAGGATATGGGAAACCGAAGAAGGATGAAGGATGAGGGATGAAGGATGAAAAAAAACCAAAGGCAGAGCGGTTTTCCGGGGAATCCAGCCCATATCCGCAGCGACTTGACGAGGAAACGGGGAATTAGGGCGAAAACTGAAACCGGGCCGGAACTGCCCCGCTTTTTTCATCCTTCATCCCTCATCCTTCATCCTTTTATAAAGGGAAAGCGGCGCGGGGAATGAATCCGTCGCGCCGCCTGAAGTTTCCGGAGAGGCTGAAACCGGGCCGGAACTGCCCCGTTTTCATCCTTCATCCCTCATCCTTCATCCTTTAATAAATGGACTACTCGCCGTCGTCGCCGATGGCTTCGACCGGGCAGGCATCCATGGCTTCCTTGCACTGCTCCATCTCTTCGTCCGAATCGGGCTGCTTGTACACGAAGGAGTAGCCTCCGTCGTCATTCCGCGTGAAGTTGGCCGGGGCCGTGTCGCGGCACACATCGCAATCGATGCACTGGGTATCGACGAAATACGACCCAGCGACATTATCCGGGTACTTGTCATCAACGCTAGCCATTACTGGTTACCTCGTGTGTGTGAGTTGTTTGAATTTTTGATTTTCGATTTCTGATTTTCGATTTTCGATTTTTGGAACCGGGAAATCGGGAATCTTCAATTGAAAATCTTCAATCCAATGGGTTGGATTTCCTGACGGCTTCGAAAATTCGGCCGCCTTATGATTACGTGCTGCCCCTCGCGACCGAGCGGCAAACTTTCAACACTCGTTCAAACGTCCCCGCCGTCGTCTCCGATGGACCCGGTCGGACATCCCTCCAGCGCCTCCTGGCACAGGGCGACCTCTTCATCGGTTTCCGGCTGCTTGAAGACGAAGGAATAGGCCCCGTCTTCATTTCTCGTAAAATTTTCCGGTGCCGTCGTGCGGCACATATCGCAATCAATGCACGTGCGGTCCACATAAAACGCACCCGGCGCATTTTCGTCAATCCGTTCGCTGATTTCCGCCATTGCCTGATACCTCGTTCGGATTTTCGATCCGGAGTGGTCTGCTGTTTCCACCGGCGAACGTCACCGGTTCCGTCCGCGACGCTACGTTCACATCGGGCAAAGGGAAACTAAAACAGCTCGTTCGACTTTTTCAACATGTTTATTGAAAAAATATTCCGAACGGGCTGGACGCTTCACTTCGGGCATCCACGGGCTTCGAAATCAGGCATTTCCCCGGAAGTCGCGATGTGGTCCAGCGACCGCGACGACCTGAATCCGGGGATTTTTTTTCAATGGACGGGGGCGAACTTAACAATCCCACCGCACGTCGTCAACTACGTGACCGCGCAAGGTGGAATCGGACAAATAGTGAGGCCGGGACAGGAGTTT
>JAAFHI010000216.1 GCA_013298335.1 Actinomycetota bacterium | reverse complement strand
CGACCGGTTGAACCTCGACGATTCGGAAACCGCCCGGCTCCGCGTCTTTCAAAGTTCGCTGACCTACCGTGACGTACGGCTGGTCGGCTTCGATGCCGCCGCCGTCATCGAAGTGGTTGAACATCTTGACGAAGACCGGCTGGATGCCTTCCGGAAATTCGTTTTCCGCGAAACCCGGCCCAAAACCGTGGTCCTCACCACGCCGAACGGCGAGTACAACGCGAAATTCGGCCTTGCGCCGGGCAGATTCCGCCATCGGGATCACCGTTTCGAATGGAACCGCGAGGAATTCCGTCGGTGGGCCGAAACCGTCGGCGCGGAATTCGGCTATTCCTTTGAAATTTCGGGAATCGGCGACGCGGACGAAACGCTCGGCCCGCCGACGCAGATGGCCGTGTTTCAAAAGTTGAAAAACGAGGGTTGAACCATGATTTCAAGACGGGAACGCATTGAAGGCGGAATCTGGGGATTGCTGGTCGGCGACGCGCTCGGCGTGCCCTACGAATTTCATCCCCCGGAAAACATTCCACCCGCTCAGGTTATCGAATTCACGCCCCCGCCGGGTTTCCGCCGGGCGCACACAAGCGTCCCGCCGGGAACCTGGTCCGATGACGGCGCGCAGGCGCTGGCGTTGCTCGATTCACTCCTCGATTGCGGGAAATTCGACCGGGTGGATGTCGGCCAGCGGTTCGTTGACTGGTACGAACGCGGCGATTACGCCGTCAACGGCACGGTTTTCGACGTCGGCATCCAGACGTCGAAGGCTCTTCGGTCAATCAGTTTGAAAATCCCGCGATTGCTGACCGAATTCTCGGGCGAAAACAGCAACGGCAACGGTTCCCTGATGCGGGTACTGCCGCTCGCCCTGCTGCACACCGGCACCGACACCGAACTCGCGCTTGACGCGCAGGCGCAGTCCGCCGTGACGCACCCCCACCCACGCTCGGAAGTCTGCTGCGCGCTCTATTGTCTGTGGGCGCGAAATCTTCTGAATGAAGTTGACCGGCCCTGGGAAACGGCGGTCGCCGCGCTCCGTCATATCTATAAAGATGATGAAGCACACACGGCGGAACTCGAATTCAACATTCGCCCGGACGACCAGCCCGTCGGAAACGGCACCGGCTACGTGGTTGACTCGCTCAGATCGGCCCGAATGCTGCTGGAACGCGGTAATTACGAAGCCGTCGTCAAAGGCGCGGTCGCGCTCGGCCACGACACCGACACCACCGCCTGCATTGCGGGCGGCGTCGCCGGTATCGTCTTCGGCATCAACGGCATTCCGCAACGCTGGCGCGACGCGCTTCGGGGGCGCGACATTCTCGACCCGATTCTTCGGAAAATAAAATACTGATCGAAAAAAGTGACGGAGGGTGACCGTCCGACGTTTACCCCGATTCGGGCAACCCGCCGAATGGGTTTTGCTGCTCAAACTTTGGAAAATGTCGGTTTTGCGCCGGTCAATGCGACTTTTGCCGAGGGAAATGAAGGTTTTGCATTGGCAAATGATGGTTTGACACCGGCGCTTGGCGATTTGCGGGTGGAAAATGATGATTTGGTGGTGGAAAATGATGATTTTGCATCGTCAAATGGCGGTTTCACCAAGGAAAATGTCGGTTTGCTAAAGGAAAACGGTCCTTTTGAAGGGAAAAATGGCAGTTTGCAGAAGGAAAACGGTCCAATTGAAGTGAAAAATGGCGCTTTTTCACCGGGAAATGGAACCTTTCACGAAGAAAATGGTCATTTGGGCGAGGATTGCGATTCCCGACGGTCGGCATCCGGTTCGCCCATCTTCAACTGTCGGTGACCACACCGGTAAAACTCGAATGTTCCCGGTTCATCCGAAACTCTGCTTGAGTTTCAGCGCGTGGCGACGGCTCATGGTGAACGGCTCGGGAAATCCCTTCAAATGAACGCGATAGGACCGGTTGAACCAGGTTTCGACCCGTTCAACGAATTCCAGATTGACGATGGTCGAGCGGTGAATGCGCAGAAAATGCTTCTCCGGCAGACGTTCCTCCCATTCCCGGAGCGGCTTGAGGACGAGCGTCCGTTTCCCGTCGGTGGTGAACAGTTCCGAATGATCGTCCGCCGCGGTGATGCACACGATTGAATCCAGCTTGAAAAAACGCGGATGCCCGTCGGTTTCGAGAAACAACCGGTCGGAGTATTCGAGCGGACGCATTGGTGACGTCGGAACCGGCCCCGGATTCGCGAGCCGTTCGATGGCCCGCGCGAGCCGTTCGGGATTGACCGGTTTCAACAGGTAATCGAGGGCGTTCACCTCGAACGCGCGGATGGCGTAGGCATCGAAGGCCGTCACGAAGACGACTTCACCTTCGTAATCGATGCGTTCGAGCAGATCGAAGCCCGATTCACTCCCCAGATGGATATCGAGGAAGATCACGTCGGGCGATTTTTCCGAAATGAGCTGCGCGGCGGAAGAAACCGAGTCGGCTTCGCCGAGAATCGCCATTTCCGGATGTTCGGCCAGCAACGAACGAAGTTCGCGCCGCGCCAACCGTTCGTCATCCACCAGAAGCGTTTTCAGGGTTCGGCTCATCGGGGTTTCAACTCAATCCGGATGGAAGCGCGAATCCACCCATCGCGTTCGGTCAGACTGAATTCGTGGCTTTCAGGATACAGGCGGGACAGTCGCCCCCGAACATTGTCGAGTCCCGTTCCGGTTCCGTTTGAACCGTTTCGCGCCGACAGATTTCCGGTGTTGGCGACTTCGATCACCAGCGAATCGCTCGTCTTTCTGGCGCTGATTGTAATGGAAAGCGGTTTCCCGTCGTTGGTCAGGCCATGTTTGATGGCGTTTTCAACCAGGGGATGAATGAGGAAGCCCGGAATCGGAATTTCCTCGGCGGACGGGGAAATGTCGCAGGTGACATCGAGTTTTTCCTCGAAACGGATTTTCTCGATGGAAAGATAATTCCGGACGGCCTCGATTTCCTCGCGCAACGGGACGGTGGCCGAATTTCGCTGGAGCAGCGAGTAGCGCAGGAACTCGGAAAACTCGGTCACCATCCGTTTCGCGCGGCGGGAATCCTCGTCAATCGACGCGCGAATCGAATTCAGCGCGTTGAACAGAAAATGCGGATTCAACTGATAGCGCAGCATTTCCAGTTGCGCCTGATGCGCGAGCGCCTGCGCCTGAAGCGTGCGCTCGCGTTCGATTTCCCACTGCCGCCAGAAGGTGATGCCGAAATAGAGCCCGCTCCACGCCAGAACCGTGATCGCGTAATCGAGCGCCACCCGGGGAGACCTCACGAATGCCCCGTTCCAGTCGTAATTCGCGGTCGTGGCCGAGAAATATCCGTTTTCGATGGCCGTCCACAAAATTCCGACTACGACCGAGCAGGGAATCACCAGCCACGTCACCCGATTCAGTGACTGCCGCTTCCCGAACCTGCGATACAGCAGCCAGAGCAGCGTGGTCAGCGCAAAACCGGTGCAGGCGCGGAAAACCTTGATGTACCACAGGCGCAGGAAGATCCCTTCGGGGACGACCGTCAGGAAGGTGACGTAAATCACCACCGCGTAGATCGTCCAACCCGCGATCTGGAGTGTCCAGAAACGCGGAAACCGCTGTTCGAAGGATTCCTCGCTCATTTTTTGTCCGGTTTCGGCTCGGCGTGAAAGGTTTTGTTGACGATTTTCCACTCCCCGTCGATTTTGAGCAACGACATGTAGTCGGTGAAGGTGACCGTCGGATAATCGAGCGTGAGCTTGGCAATGGCCGCGTCGCCACTGACGTTGACGCTGTCAATCCGGCGAATCCGCTTCGCTTCATCCTCCGCCGGTTTTCCGGTGAACCGGGAAACGAATTCGGCGAGGGGCAGTTGCGAGAATTTTCCCTGCCGGTTGAAAAACAGTCTGGCATCCGGATGAAACGCCTTCCGGATGTACTCCGGATCGCCCGTTGCCTGACCCTTGATGTAGTTTTCGAGCGGAATCCGGACCGCGGCTTCTTCCGCCGGCTGCGCCTGCGACGGAAGGAAGAGAAATCCGACCCCGAAGAAAAGGAAAAGCAGAAAATGGACTCGTTTCATGGTGGTTCCTTTGAAGAATGGTCCCGGCGCGGCCATTGCGGCGGCCAAGAGGAGAAAGCACCGACCAGAGGGCCGCGCCGGGAAAGTTGATTCCGGAATTCGGAACGTGTTCAGCGACGGGCGACGACGATTTTCATCGCGGAAAGAAAACGGGCCATGTCTTCGCGCGTGCCGATGGTGATTCGGGCCCAGTCTTCCCTGAGCGCCTCGGTCCCGCCCGTAATCCGGATGTCGTGGCCCGCCAACGCGGCGGGAAGGTTGCGGCGGTCGGGCCCCACGTTGACCCAGAGAAAATTGCCCTGTGACGCGGCTGATTCCATTCCCATTCCTGAAAGTTCCGCGCGGGTCGTTTCGCGAATCCCGGTATTGAGCTGGAAGCTGCGTTCCACGAATGCCGTGTCACGCAAAGCGGCAATCGCGCCATAAAATCCCGCCCGATTGAGCCAGCTCATCCGGAACTTCCTGAGCCGGGCCGCCAGATCGGCGCGCGCCAGGCCGTACCCGATTCGCATCCCCGCCATTCCGTACATTTTGGAAAACGTCCGGGAAATGATGACGTTTTTTCCCTGCCGAACCAGTTCCACCATCGAGCGGGTCACTTTAGGGTCGGCGTATTCGATGTAGGCTTCGTCCACAAACACGACCGCCTGATTCGCCGTGCTTTCGCAGAACGATCGAAGCCGTTCGGCGGGAATCGCCGTGCTGGTCGGATTGTTCGGATTGCAGAGGTACACCAGTTTGACCGACGGCGTCCGCCGGGCATCCATCACCTCAAGATCAATCTCCTGACGCGCATTGACGGGCAGGCGAACGGTTTTTCCGCCGACGGTTTCGGCGTACCGCATCAGCCATTCAAATGTCGGCGTCGGCGCGAGGATTTCTCCGCCGCCCAGCCCGAACGCCGCGCCGGCCATCGTCAGAACTTCGCCGGAACCCGAACCGAGAACGACGTTTTCCGGCGCAAGTCCTTCGCGTTCGGCAATCAGGTTCTCCAGTTGCGCGAAATCGAGGCCGGGACTGACGTACCGGTTGCCACGCGCCAATTCTTCCGTCATTGCGCGAACGGCGGACTCGGGCGGGCCGTAAGGGTTTTCGTTTCCCCAGATTCGGACCATTCCGGATGGTTTTTTCCCATTTCCGGTGACCGAAAGCGCCGGTTTCGGCAGGGAAAGAGCAGTTGTAAACGCAGCTCCGAATTTCAGCCAGTTGCGACGGTTGATCGTAAACGCCATTCGAACATCCACTCCATTTTTCGGGTTCATTCCTCCCCGGCCCTGGTTGCGCTGTCCCAAACGGTCCGTGAAGAGGGATTTCCGCCTTTTGATGGGCCGAGAATGGAAAAAATGGCGCTGTCTGTCCCGGGGAAATCGGCGAACGGTCACGAACGGTGGCTAACGGTCCGGAACGAGGGTGAATGAATGACGGCGGGGTGAATTTCGCCACGGACACCCAGTTTTTTTGGCTGAACAGGGCAATTTCGTGGGCAGTCACCCGAATTTTGGCCCGGAAGCTCAAATTTTCGGACCAATCAGGCTACATTTCGGGGCGATTCGGTCGAATTTGCGGTCGGACGGTCAAATTTCCCGACTCGCCACCGAAATTCAGGACCACCACACCCAAAAACGGCCACAATCACGCAAAGGAATTGACTGGTATGACCGCGAAGGCCCTGATGGTGCTTGGGACGACCTCGGATGCGGGCAAATCCCTGACGACCGCGGCCCTGTGCCGAATTTTCAAACAGGACGGACTGAAGGTCGCGCCGTTCAAGGCGCAGAACATGGCCCTGAACTCGTTTCCGACCCGTGACGGCCACGAAATCGGGCGCCCGCAGGCTGCGCAGGCCCAGGCGGCGGGAATCGAACCCCACGTCGACATGAATCCGATTCTGCTCAAGCCGTCATCCGATGTCGGCTCGCAGGTCATTCTCAACGGAAGGGTTCTGGGGAATTTTCTGGCTTTCGACTACGAGGAACTGAAATCCCGGCTGGTCGAGGCGGTGGAATCGGCCTACGACCGGCTGGCGGCGCAATACGAAGTCGCCGTGCTTGAGGGAGCGGGGTCGCCGGTCGAGATGAACCTCAAGGCCAACGACTTGGTGAATCTTCGGATGGCGAAGTATGCCGACGCCCGCTGCGTACTGGTGACTGACATCGACCGCGGCGGAATCTTCGCCCAACTCGTCGGAACCTACGAATTGCTGACCGAAGATGAGCGTTCCCGGTTCGCGGGGTTCATCGTCAACAAGTTTCGCGGCGACGTGACGCT